>CBIHQO010000054.1:0-15089 GCA_966211735.1 uncultured Schlesneria sp. | reverse complement strand
TTCCGATGCATTATGACGCGCGGATTCGCAGTTGGCTTACTTCTCGCGGAGCGAGAAGGCGACTCGAAGGAAGCCATTTGCTGCCGTCGGCTTTGGCGGCGCTATTGGCGCGAACCGCTGAAGTTTTCTTAAAGACAGGTCAAGAATCGCATCTCAAATTGACCTGCCGCCGATAGGAGAATAACTTTGAGATGGTTTTGAGTGATTCTGCTTTGCCGTTGAGTCGACAGTGCGGGAGTCGTTCGGGCAAATCACCAGCGGAGGATACCATGAAAAGTTCGCGGGTCCAGACACTCATACTTGTCCTGGTTTCTCTCTCGCTTTGTGCCTGTAGCTCACCCAAGGCGAAGCCTCCGCGCAAGGCCCCTCAGGTCACGGTCGCCCTGGTGCAGTCAAAAACGGTCACGCTCTCGGAGCAGTACCTCTGTCAGCTCCGTTCGGACCACCATATCGAGATTCGCGCCCAGCAGATCGGGTATCTGGATGCCATTGAAGTCAAAGAGCGTCAGATGGTGAAGCAGGGTGATGTCCTGTTTCACATCAACTACAAGAAGTTGTTTCAGGACAAAGCGACAACTTCGGAAGGGAGTTCACCGAAAGAAACCAATTTGACAAAGGCCAGGGCCGACGCTGATACGGCTGCGGTCGCATTAGGCGTCGCTCCCATCACGGCCCCCTTTGACGGAATGGTGGGCCCCATCTCACTCCAGGTCGGCAGCATTGTCCAGAAAGGGGAAGCCCTAACGACGTTATCCGATAACGACATGATGCGGGCCTATTTTCACGTCTCCGAAGCCCGTTACCTCGAATACAAAGCCGAGTTGGAACGGCACAAGGATGAGCCGCACATCGAACTCGTGTTACCCAACGGCAACAAGTTCGATCAACCCGGCAAGCTCGCTGCGATTGGGGCCAACTTCAATAGCGAAACCGGAACCGTCAGTTTCCGTGCAGACTTCGCCAACCCGGACCATCTCCTGCGAAATGGTCAGACCGCGAATCTGCTGATCAACCGAGTGAAGAATGACGCCATCGTCATCCCGCACCGATCAACATTCGAAATCAATGACGATCGCTATGTGTACGTGGTCGACAACAGCGACATCGCCCATCGACGCAAGATCGTCATTCAGGACGAGACGGACGATCTGTTTGTCATCAAAGAGGGGCTTCAAGCCGACGAGAAAATCATCGTCGACGGAGTTCTGCAGGTTCACGACGGCGAGAAGGTGGAATACGGCGATCCACCGTCCAAGTGAAACGACGACAATTGAGCGGCACGCGCAGATTCCTCGACGGGCGTAGGGGCATACGCCCTTCACGAACCTTCAGCGACGTGTACCCCGGCGCAAATGACGCAGTTTTCACCGATTGATAGTGACGAAGCCGGTGGCGAGTTTGCGCTCCTTCACGAAAACAGAGCCTCCGCGGACGATGCGTCCGAACAGCATGGTCGATATGTCGGACTGTTCGATATACTGACCAGGCGTCGACCCGTGAGAACATCCGCCGTCGATTCGCAGACCTCCTGATTCTGAACGCGAAAAGCGAGTCAAAGCATGAAGGAACCCCCGTTCACGGATCAGCAATGGCCGGAAGTCGGTGTCCGTACCTGGTGGGGGTATACGAAAGAGTTACTGATTGGCGCCGGTGGTGTGCTGAGCATTGTCCTGGTGATCGCGCTTGCTTGGCGATTCTATGATTCGTCGGCTAAGGCGAGCCGTGATCGTCGGTTCTATACCGATCTGAATTCGATCCTCACGCAGATTCGGGAGGAGCGCGAGGCACCGTCACCGGACTTTGCTGAGATCCGCGAGAGAGCGCAACGAACCGCCATCTTGATTGCGAACACGCTGAAAAATGAAGCCAGTCCCGACGTCCCGGCTCGGCAGCTATTGCTGTGGGCCGCTCGAGATGAAATCCCCCGAATGCTCTACGGCGATCTGGCAGTCGTGTCCCAAAGCGAGATGGCGCTGAACAACAGGCTGATTGAGGCGGCCGAGTTACTGAAGATGCCGCCACCCTCACAGCCAACGGAGAGCCCCGCGGCTCTGGCAGCGCTCGCGGAAATCGAGCACCTCGGAGGTGTTGTCACCCGTGACACATCACAACCAAATCAGCCGGTCATTTTCATCTCAATGAAAGGGGATCAATTTCTTGACAAACATCTGGAACATCTTCCCAACATCGCGACTCTGGAAATCGAATCCTCCGAAGTGACCGATGACGGGCTGCGGAGCCTCGGTCGAATTCGCAGCCTGTCGGCGTGCAGCCTGCGTTGTAGCAAGATCACTGATGCAGGAATCGGCAACCTCGCTGCGTTGCCTGGGCTTGATGAGATCCGTTTGTATGACTGTTCCGAAGTCACCGACCGTGGCGTCTTGGAACTGAAAAGAGTCTCGCGACTGACCTTGCTCGGTGCCCATATTACAGATCGAACGCTAGCTGTTCTGTTGGACTTGCCCAACCTGCAACAGTTGGTGCTTCGCAGCGATTCGCTGACGGATGAAGGACTGAGTCAACTTGCGCGTCTTCCTCACCTGACCACTTTATCCCTGTCTCATTGTCATCACCTCACCGATGCCGGTTTGGCAGAAATCTCGTCGATCCAGAATCTGGAGACCCTCTCCATTACCGGCACAGACATCACGGATGCGGGACTGAAGTCGCTGCAGAATCTTCCCCGATTGGGACGATTGGTGATTTCCCGCTGCGAGAGCAGCATGCCGGATGGATTGCGGATTACGGACGAAGGACTGACGTGCCTGAAGAATTTCAAGGTCCTGCACGCGTTCTCGATTGAGGCGAGCCCCGGCGTGACCGACGAAAGCGTCGACCTGCTGAAGGGAATGACCGGCCTGAAATCTCTGCATCTGAAAGGGACCGGCATCACAGAGAAGGGGCATCTCGAGATTGCGACAGCACTGCCCGGCACACAAGTCGATTTTGCCAGCATTCCTTCTATTCGACGGAAAAAAAGATTGGCTCCCGAAATCGCCGCCGCGGTTCAGACAATCCGCGACCGCGGTGGAAAAGTCAGCCTGCTGGATGGTGAAGTCTGGATGATTCACCTGAATGAAAATGGAGCGACAGATTTCACGGACAAAGATCTGGCTCTGTTACAGCCAATCAAGAAGGTGTCGCTTCTATCCCTGGAGGGGATGTCAATCAGCGATGTCGGCTTAGCGATGCTATCTGAGTCAACCAGCATGGAGCAGTTGGTTCTGAAGAACTGTCAGGTCACAGCGGAAGGAATTCGCACTCTGGCCAAATTGCCAGAACTGACATCGTTGCAATTGAGCGATATCCCTTTAGACGATGCCGCGATACTTGGCTTATCAACCTTGCAATTGGAGACCCTGGCGATCGCGAACAGTGGTCTCGAAGATCGCGGACTGCAATCACTCGCTGGCCTGCCTGAATTATCACATCTGACGCTACGCGAACCCCTGATCACGCCAGCAGGATGGAGACACCTCGAATCCGCCGTGAAGTTGCAGTCGCTATCGGTCGTTCACATCCCACTTCCCGAAGAGGCGATGAAGCGGATTACCCAGATCCCGAATCTGATGACAGTGTCAATTCAGAATTGCGAGATGACCGATGCGAGCTTCGTCGAGCTAGCCACAATGACAAAGTTGCAGCACTTGGTTGTCTCTGGCAAGTCATTGACCGATTCGGCGCTGCAATACATCAAGGCGATTCCTCAGTTGGGCTATCTGGTCATTTCCAGCGACGAGATCACCGACACGGGTCTGGCGGAACTGGCTGAATGCCAATCTCTATCGGTTCTTGGAATCGTAAATTCGCCAATCACTGATCACGGGCTTGGGAATCTCGGCACGCCAGCGACCCTAAGCATGCTCACACTGAGTGGTACCCAAGTCACCGATGAGGGTGTTGCGGAATTCAAAAACAACCATCCTGATGTGCATGTCTCAAGACTAGGCATCTTTAAGTTAGACGATTAATCAGTCGTTCATCCGTGAAATAGTTGAAACAAGCGATCATCGACAACTCCGAGAACTGCCAGCACGCGCCGTAATCTATTTTCTGCAAATGCTTTACACACTACGATTGACGACGTGGCTTTTAGGAAAACGACTCCGCGAAGAGCCAATTCAATCTCTTGCGATGCGCCAGCCAATCGACTACCATTTCCGACATTGAGACTCAGTCTCAACTTGCCAGCCAGATTTAGCCAGCTTGAATTCCCGCCCCTTGAGCGTGGTGTTTGACCCTCGGTTGAGCCTCCGCTCTCGTTCGTAAATGCGTTTGTTCCACTCCAGCTTTTCGATGGGTGTCGTCGTCGAGGAGCCGTTGAGTGTGGCCGAGCGAATGTTGAAGGAACTTGCCCATGGCAGATCAATGGTTCTATCGGGTCTTCGGTCAAGTCGTCGGCCCCATGCCGCTGGAGAAACTGCGCGAGCTGGCTGATCGTGGCACGATCCGTGCCCTGGATGATGTTCGCTCAGGCTCGTCCGAGTGGGTCGCGGCCGCCACGATTGATGAACTGGGACTGTCGACCAGCGAACGCCGCACCGCTTCGAACATGGCGACGATGACGATCAGCGATCTCGAGATCTCGACCACCACGGGCAACGACGAGTGGTACTACGAAATGGGCGGACAGGAACTGGGTCCGATCACGTTCGACGAACTGTTGACGTTTGCCGAGCAGGAACAGATCAGCGCCGATGACCAGGTCAGGCTTGGAGCGCAAGGCAAGTGGCGACGCGCTGGATCCATTGGCCGTTTAATGGCCGCCCTCCCCTATAAGCCAGTCGAGAAGACGATTGCGCCGACTCCGGTGAACCGTCACGTTGATCGGCCACTCCACGAAATCGTCGTCGCTCCTCAAGCTCTTCCCGAACCCGATCTGGAAGCGACTTACCGAGCCGCCTACGAAGACGCCAAGTCCAAGGTGGCAGAAACGATCCTGGCGCAGGCCGAAGCGACGTACCACGCGGCCGAACAGCAGGCGCTGGGCCTGATCGCATGGTCGGCGAAACCAGAAGTCGATCGGCACTGGTGGGGCTGGTCGAACGGAGTCGAATTCGGCCCCGTCGAATTCAGTCAGGTCTTTGGCCTGGCCAAGGCAGGTCAGTTGAAGGGGACAGACTTCGTTCGTAACGGCCAGTTCGGACAATATGTTCCCGCCTCGAATTTGCCGGGACTGTTCAATGCCGTCGCGATGCTGATGCAAGCCAAGCAACAGCGCGATCTGGCAGCGGCTCAGGCTCATGCTGCTGCGGCTGCCGTCGCACCGCCGGTTGTGCCTGTCATGGCGATGAAGCCCGCACAGACCACCACACCCGTGCGCGTGGTCAAGGAAACCGTACCGCCTGCCGCGACGCCTCGACGACAGTCAGACGCGGTGGTCTCCGTGACCGCATCGCTCCCGAAACCTCGGTCGAACCCTGAGTTCGATACGGTTCCCGCTTCGAATCGCCCTGCTTCCAACCCTTCGATCAACACGCCGGCAGACGAAGCTCCCGTCGCGTCAGAGCCAGCTCGAATGACTCCTCCCCGACCGATGGGCTATTCATCGCCCATGGCGTCGACCGGTGGATTCGGTTCTTCGTCGAATTCATCGTATTCGAGCCGTCCGGCACCGACGCCCATCGCAAAGTCGTACCCAAAGAAAAGGTCTTCGGCTTCCGAATCGACGTGGTTCTCCGACATGCTGGACACCTTGAAGCAGCCCAAAGTTCTGGGCGCGGCTGTCGCGGTGTTGCTGGCCATCGGCTGGTTTGCCATGCCGAAGAGCCGCGGAGCGGACATCAAGCGGTATCAGGCGCTCAAGCAGATTCTCGACGAAATCCAAACGAAGCGTTCCAGCCCTGCTGACATCGCAGCACTGCAAAAACAACTCGGCGAGACGGCGAAGAAGATCTTCGCGGAGGTGAAAGACAAAGCGGGCCGCGATGAACCGGTGAAGCAGTCGCTGCTATGGGCCACTCGAGACGAAGTGCCGCGGATGATCCAGGCCGGGTTCACCATCGAGTCACCAGCCGAAAAATCATTCGCCGCTCGATTGAAAGAAGCGGCCTATGATCTGGGCTTGGAAAAACGCCCTGAGATCCAGCTGGCGCAGGTGGTCCCCCCGAGCAACGATGACTGAGCGCTCAGATTCTGGCGCTGAGACCTATTGCAGCCGTGATACGCCAGCCGCATGGTGCTGTTGGTCGATCAGCAAGATTTCGTACTGTTCGGCCAGTCGATAGGTGCGGGACTTCGTGGACGGGTTTCCGATCGCCAGAAACCCGGACTTCAGCCATCGCTGACAGAGCAAGTAAGCTTGTCGCGCGGGAAGCTTGAAGAACCTCGCCACGTCGTTCCGAGTCACTTCCTTCATGCGCAAGAAGAGCCCCAAGGCTCGTCGTTGCTGCGCACCAAGATCTCTCAGGACGACACTCTGTTCGGAGGCGGAGTTGCGTGGCGACCAGTTGACGGTCCGCCTCTAAGCTCATTAATGCTTTGGCAACCTTGCCCGTGATTCGATAGGTCGGCGAAAACATGCGGCAGCTCCCAGAAGGTGAGACTGGCCGCTGTCGAGAAAATGTCAAGAAAGTGTCGAGAACTGTCTGACCACAGCAGGTGCTAATTCGTATTGAGATGGAGTTTGACTGGCGCGTCCCTGCTACTTCGATCATCGTCATTTAGGTGACCAGGAACCGAATTGGCCGAGTGAGTTCAGGGTTGTAGGATTGCAGCTTGCGAGGCCCTGACTCCACGTTTGCGTAGCACTCTAGAGATTGCACGATACTGTCATTCTTCCAAGATTGGCGACGAAAGTCTGTGATTCCAAGGATCGTGACAGTCGTTGGTACTTTCGCCCTTGATGGGCGTTGGTGGTCGGCACGGTCGTGCGTGAGCGAGATCGATTTGTATGTGCTAAATAACGATTTCGATGCCAAGGCAGTCGAAGCCGCATCGAAGCTTCTCGGCGACATCGACCAATTGAGTCAAGCAGCGATTTCGTTCGCTATCGCACACGGAGAGGATCTTTGGGATGTGAAGCGCAAACTGAAATTGGAGTCGATTGACATCACAGAGATTATCGAAGGACGTTATGGATTAACGTTGTGCGTTTTAGGAGAAGAGGATGTAACAGTCTTCGTGGAGTACGAAAACGAGAAGCCAACGGAAGTCTGGGCCGGCGACTGATCCTTTGGAAGGCTCACGTGCTGCGGAGTCTCGTGTGAATCTGTCCGCGTGCTGACGCAGCGCGGCTCACCTAGAGACGTCTAGCAACGCCTTGCTCACGATTGTGACTACCATTGAAAAAGCCCCGGCGAAGAAGGGTCTTCGTCGGGGCTTTGATGTTCAGATCCTGCTCACGCTTATTGCTGAGCGAATTCGGGACGGCGGCGGCCGAGTTGTTCTTTCAGGCGATTCACGATGCTCGAATGCATCTGGCTGACTCGCGATTCGGACAGCCCCAGGGTCGTGCCGATTTCCTTCATCGTCAGTTCCTCGTAGTAGTAGAGGATGATGATGAGGCGTTCGTTGCGATTCAAGCCTTTGGTGACCAGCTTCATCACATCGCGCTTTTGAATGCAGCGTGTGGGGTCTTCGCCCTTGGTGTCCTCGATGATATCGATCTCGCGGACATCCTTGTAGCTGTCCGTCTCGTACCACTTCTTGTTCAAGCTGACCAGGTTGACCGCACTGGCTTCCTGCTTGAGCTTTTCGTATTCCTCAATCGGAACACCCATCTTGCGAGAGACTTCCAAGTCTGTCGGTGGGCGTCCAAATTCGGCTTCGGCCTCCTTGCGGGCCGCTTCCACTTTACTGGCTTTACTGCGCACCAGACGCGGTACCCAGTCCATCGTCCGTAGTTCGTCGAGCATTGCTCCACGAATACGCGGCACACAATACGTCTCGAACTTGACTCCTCGTTCCAGATCGAATGCTTCAATCGCATCGATCAGTCCAAAGACGCCTGCCGAGATCAAGTCGTTCAGATCGACTCCATCCGGCAATTTCGCCCAGACTCGTTCCGCGTTGTAGCGGACCAAGGGCAAAAAGCGCTCGATCAGTTTATTGCGCAACGACTGGTTCGTTTGATCGCATTTGAAATCGGCCCAGACCTGGGCGATATCTTCTTCGGATACTCTCGTGACCATCCAACCCTCCATGGTTGTCATTGCTTCACAGTGAGGTCGCCCGCTGTGAAATGACGTCGTTGCCGTCAGATGATATACCGCTAACGGCGGCTCGCTGGGACTTCCGTCCCGGTCATTCAAATGCTTCTTGCCAAAGTGCCCCGCACCACAGTCCCAGACCGTATCCTACGATCAGCGACAGAAGAGCGGCCTGCACCGTGGCTTCGAAGCCCACCGACAAAAACAGTCCACGTCCAATCGTCAAGATAAAAGCCAATAAGGCCCAACGCCACGCGTTTCGTCGCGCCATGCTCGGTTCCATCCTGGCAGTCGTCTGGCCGTTGTGATGGTTCAAAACGCCATCCTCGCGGGCAGAGTTCCGCACAGTCTTTATCGACCGGGCAGAGCGTTAAAGTTCAGTTAATTCACTTTATTTCTCCAAGATCATGTAACCGGACCGACTTCTCACAAAAACACTTTGATCAAACTGTTCACGTTAAGCGGCACGGCTTGCCGATCGTCCAGTCAATCTCTCGAAGAAGCCTTCCGACTTCCCCGAGACCGTTCGATTCAGTCGCTGCGCCACTTGCTCGATGGCCAGTTGCGCCGGGCATCCAGGGTCGACTTCGATCCACGGAACACGACGAAACACGGCTTGCGCGACGACCGGGTCAAACGGAATGATTCCTGCCAGGCTGATATCACTGCTCAGGAAAGTTCGAGCGGCATGACGTAGCCGGTCCATGATCTGGGCCGCTTGTTCGTTCGAGTCGGCCTGATTGATCAGCACTGAAACCCTGGCCACACCGGCCGCAGCCAGGCTCTTCAAAGTCCCATACGCTTCCGCCACCGAAGTTGGTTCGGGAGTCGTGACCAGTAGAGCGTGATTGACGGCAGCAGCAATGGATCGTGCGCGGCCTACGTCGAAGCCGAGATCCGCAATCAACCAGGCTTGACGCTGCTCGAACTCCATCAGTTCTCGCCACGCGGCTGTTCGAATCGTCGCAGTGTTCAATAGGTGTCGGCTACCGGGAACGATCTGTGCGCCATTGGAACCACTGAGGGTCACTTCCTGAAGTGACCGGCTGCCCGCCAGCACATGTTCCAGATTCCAGTATCCGTTTTGATTCCCAAGCAGACCCAGGCTGCCCGTCCCATCGCTGATATCCAGCATGCCGACGGCCGTATTCTGCCGAGCCAGTGTCGCCGCCAGATTGAACGCGATGACACTTTTGCCGACGCCACCCTTCCCACTGACGATGACGACCGACCGACAGGCCTGCGACGACTTGTCAACAAGCGGACAGATGTCGCCTCGATGTAGGGCAGCCAGGTTGCGCAGTTCGCGGGCCTGATCGCTGATCGAACTATTGTGATGGGGAGTGGTCAGCAAGGGTCTGCAATCAAGTCTGGAGAGCAAAAGGAATTAGCGATGCCATCATTAAAGGACTAGTGATTTGTCTGGTGGACCGTGTCGAGTCCCATGATTAACCGAGCGGCTCGACTGGGATCCGCGGGCTCGATGTCACGTGGGACTTCTTGTCCGGTGGCGAAATACGAAATAGGGAGCCCGATCTCACGACTGGCCGACAGCAGCCCGCCGCAGCCGGCCGTTTCGTCCAGCTTCGTGAAGACAACAGCCGTCGGCGACACGGCCGCAAAACGGTCTGCTGCCGCACGCAGTGAACTCGCGCCGGATGCCAGGCTGAGCACCAGATACACATGATCAGGCTTGGCCACCGCGATCAGTTCTTTGAGCTCGGCCAATCGGCGATCGTCGTGAGGACTGCGTCCTGCGGTGTCGCTGAGCACCAGATCACAGTCGGCAAAGGCGTCGAGCGCGTCCTGCATTTCGGCGGAGCTCGTCACGATTCGCATCGGCAGATCGATGATTTCGGCATAGGTGCGAAGTTGTTCGACTGCGGCGACTCGGTAGGTGTCGACCGTAATCAACCCGAGCCGGCAGTCCTGCTGCAGTCCGAATCGTCCCGCCAGCTTGGCGAGCGTCGTCGTTTTGCCGACTCCCGTCGGTCCCACCATCATCGCGATCTGTCGTCGACCGGTCACAGGAGTGATCGCATGACGGCAAGGAATCTGTCGTTCGATCAACGCGGTCAACAAAGCGGTCGTTGCCGAAGTGTCGGCCAGTTGACCGGATGTCGCGTGCCGACTGAGTTGCTGAACCAATTCTCGAGCCACATCGTCAGCAACGTCCGCTTCGACCAGAGAAACGTAGTGAGGGAATAGTTCCGGAGGAATCTCGACCAGACCCCGTGTCGATCGACGGCTCAGATCTGTGATCATTTGCTGTAGCGCATCCAGCCGCTTCTCGATCGAGACGGCGGAAGTGACATCCAGGTCACTCACAGGGAGCATGCGACTGGGCGTTGACGACTCAATGCGAGACTTCGTTTCCAGAAGGGCCCTGGCCGTCGCACTTCGTTGCTCCGCAAGACTAATACGATTAACTGGCGTCTGCACATGGGGGATCAGAGACGATGGCCGGGCCAGTTCCTCAAGTTTCGGAGCTGACGGCAGCTCTTGGATCAGACTTGGTAGCCGATCGAAGCTGCGACCAGCGTCCCGTTCGAATTTAACCGTCTCGACAGCAGGCTCCCGCTTCACGGACGCGGCAGCCACCGTCGAGGTGTCGATTGGGACCGCAACTTTGCTCATTTCAGCGATTAAGCGTGCCCGAGGAACGATTGTCGACCGTTGTGCCTTCACTTCCACTTGCGGCTTCGCTGACAGCCAACTGAAGAGACCAGTCTTCGCCACCTGCTTCACTTCCACGATGACCGCGTCCAGTCCCATCTCACGCCGCACTTGTGCCAGTGCTTCATCAGCAGTCGCTGCTCGAAATGTTCGAACTGTATTGCTCATATTATTCTCTTGGACCGAGCGTTTGGATCGGGACGATGAAGCGTGACTAGGTGGCACTGGCAATTAAATCAGGCACGTTCCTGGCCGCGGGCTGCCACGTGCTTTTGGTAACGGGGACTGGAATCTTGATCGCATTCAACGGAACTTGACCGGCGGACCGGATCGTAGTGTCGCGAGGAATTTCATTCAGACTGAGAACCGCCAGCTTGGGAAGCGCGCCGCTCGTCAATTGTCGCAACACTTGCCTGACGCGTGGACCACACACGGCGACCGTAGGCAAACCGGCTCGAACCAGCTTCTGAGCCTGTCGCGTCAATTCGTGGCAGACCCCTTCCACCACTTGCGGAGTCAGCTTGATGATCAGCCCACGTTCGCCATATTCGAAGCCATTCGCCAGTACGTCTTCCAACGCAGGATCAATAGTGATCGCGTGGATGACGCCCTGTGAATCGCGGTAAGGCTGACAGATCGTGCGACTGAGAGCATGTCGAACGTATTCAGACAGGATCGCGATTTCTTTCGTTCGCTCGGCATAGTCGCCGAGTGTTTCCAGAATCGTTTCCAGATCACGAACGGGGACTCGTTCCCGCAGCAGATTCGTCAAAACCTGATGGACATGAGACGGCTTCAACAGTTCCGGGATCAACTCGTCAACAACTCGGGGAGCTGTCTGACGCAGGTTGTCGAGTAGCTGATGCACATGTTCACGCGTCAGCAATTCGTCGGCGTGGCTGCGGACGACTTCTGTCAGATGACTGATCAGGAGCTGTGCCGGTTCGATGACTTGATAGCCGAGTTCGCGGGCCTGCTCGGCTTGCGCAGTCTCGATCCATTGACCGGCGCGATTCGAGACCGGGTCTCTTGCATCGGCTCCGGGCAACTTTCCGCTTGTCGAACCCGTATCGATGGCGAACAGTGCATCGGGGCGGATCTCGCCCGTGGCGACTGTCACGCCACGCAGCTTGATCTGATACGAACGATCTTTCAGTCGTAGGCTATCTCGAATCTTGACCTTTGGCAGCAGGATTCCCAACTCTTGGGCGATCCGTTGTCGCAGTTGGCCGATTCGATCCATCAGGCCTCCGCCATTGGCGGCTTCGGCAAGGCGAATCAGCTTGTATCCCAGTTCCAACTCAATAGGCTCGATCGCCAACTGATCTTCGGGACGAGTGATCGGCTTTGTCGTTTGGGCCTGTCGAGCCGCATCGGAGGCAACTTGAGCATTTACAACCTCGAGTTGCTGCCGTTTCCGTTGTAGCTGTAGCCCGACCAGCAGGCATCCCGTTCCCATCGCCAGCATCGGAATCATCGGTAGACCGGTGAAGGCCAGGCCAATCGCGGCCGCGGCGGCGAGGAACAAGACACTCGGATCGCCGAATGTTTGTCCAATGACATCTTGCGAGAGATTGGCTTGCGACGAGGATCGAGTCGCCAGCAACGCGGCCGACAGCCCGATCAGGAAACTCGGGATCTGTGTGACCAGGCCATCGCCAATCGTCAACAAAGTAAAGACTTCCACCGCTCGTTGCGGAGCCATCTTATATTGGATGACCCCAATCAGGATGCCACCGATCAGATTGACAGCCGTGATCAATATGCCAGCCAGGGCATCGCCGCGAACAAACTTGCCCGCCCCGTCCATCGCGGCATGAAAATCAGCTTGAGCCGTAATTTCCGCACGCAGGCGGCGCGCTTCGTCGCCCGAAATGACGCCCGCATTAAGATCGGCATCGACAGCCATCTGCCGGCCAGGCATCCCGTCCAAAGCGAAACGGGCGGCCACTTCGCTCAGTCGCGTCGCACCTTTCGTCACCACTACAAACTGGATGACAGCGATGATCGAAAACAGGACTAGTCCGACGGCGATCTGATCTTGAGCAACAAACTTGGCGAATGTGTTGATGACTTCGCCGGCAGCGGATGTTCCGTGAGTCGCCGCCCGAGTCAGCAACAATCGAGTCGACGCGATATTAAGGACAAGCCGAGCGAGCGTCGTCAGCAACAACAGCGAGGGGAATGCGCTGAAATCGGACGGACGGGCCACAAACAGGGTCGTCAGCAGCAGCACGACAGCCGCCGTCAGGTTGGCTGCGAGTAACAAATCGAGCACCGCGGGAGAGACGGGAACGATCACGACCAGCAGCGACAAAATCAACAGCACGGGCAGGACTAACCCGGTCAGGGTTCCTGCAACGCCGCGCGGACGATGAGCGCTGTCGGTAGACATTTGTGTCTCCGCCAAAGTGGCTTAGGCCCACCTGGAAGTGATGTGAATTGCAACAAATTGAATTGGGGGAGAAAGGCGGCGGGTTGATATCGAAAACGGAATTTAGTGTCCAGTGGAATGCGAGTCACATTCTGGCGTAACTCGTTGCACCGGCAGAATCTGCCCATCACGCCGCCTGCCGGTCCACGGACAACCCGCCATGACCTTACAACTCCTCGGCGAGTGGTGATTTTTGCCGGTCCTCGCTCCAGCGATCATGCTCGTGTCGATCATCAGACCCAGCGACCCCACGATTCTAAATCCTGACTGGTGAGTCGGAATCTGCGCTGATCTCATCTGGACACAATCTCAGAGGTCAGATACAGACCGCACCGGAACATTCTGCCGATCCAACGGTGAGTTCCGCCTGCATGACTGAGGGTTCCAATCGCTTGGTTGAGCATTGTGTAGCCAGCTTGCGATTACCTTCACGAATTAATGTCCACCCGTCCGAAACGCCTGATATTCCGATTAATCGTCACAGTCTTCCAAAGAATGAAATCGTCGTTTCGCGTTGAAACGACGATCCGAGGCTTGGGCCGGCCTCCCTCATTCGGATGAACACTGTGGTTCGGCAGGCGTTGTTCGCTTACCGGCATTACTAGAGAGATAAATCGATGAGATTCCGGTTAGTCGCCGCCTTACCGGTCTATGTGACACTTTATACCGTCGCCCTCACGGCCGCTTTTCTGCTGCGCTTCGATCTGCGAATGAGCGCCGATACATGGCGCACCCTGTTCGCCGTGCTCCCTCTCACCCTGTTGATCAAGACCACTGTTTTTGTGCTGGGCCGCGAATGGAACCGCTCCCATCGCTATACGACGACGTCCGATCTGGCATACATCGTTGGACTGCGGACGATCGGTTCGTTGCTGGTCTTCAGTTTTTTCTCAATGGGAATCAGCGACGTTGTTCCCCCTCGATCGGTGATGGCCATTGATTGGGTGTTGTCCGTTCTGGGCACAATCGTTCTGCGCGCTTCGATCCGATACGTGCGTGAGCAATACGGCCTGCAGATGCGCAAATGCGAAAGCAAGCGAACATTGGTTTACGGAGCTGACATCAACGCCGTCTCCATCGTCCGCCTGCTGCGATCAACGGCCGCAGACCACGAGATCGTCGCGTTCCTCGACCCATTCGATTCAGCGGAGCATACGCTGATCGGTGGAATCCCAGTCGTCAACTTCTGCGATGACATTGCCAGTGCCGCCGCTAAGTACAAAGCAGGCCACCTGTTCATCCCCGGTTCTGTTTCGGGCCGAACTGTTCGTGGACTGTACCAATATTGCCAGGACGCCGGGGTGAAGGCGCATGTCATCCCCGCGATCAGCGAAATCGTCAGCGGTCGCGTCAAGCTGTCCATCAGTGATGTCACCATTTCCGACCTGCTGCGTCGCGAGCCGAATCAGTTGGATATGGAAGGGATCGCGGGATTCATCACCGAAAAAGTGGTGCTGGTCACGGGAGCTGCCGGTAGCATCGGGTCAGAATTGTGTCGCCAGATAATCGAGTTCAATCCCACCAAACTCGTGCTGGTCGATCAGTCCGAATTTGGCATGTTCCAAATCGAGCAAGGGTTCGTTGTCCAGGATCTCAAGGGTGTCGAACTTGTCTATGCCATCGCCGATGTGAATGACCAGGCCACGCTGTCCCGAGTGTTCAGCGAGCACCAGCCCGACATGGTGTTTCATGCGGCGGCGTACAAGCACGTCCCGTTGATGGAAGAAAACCCACAGATCGCCATCCGCAACAATGTTCTGGGCACGAAGAGCGTCGTCGATCTGGCCGACCGGTTTGGAGTGCAACACTTCGTTCTCATCTCCACCGAC
>CBIHQO010000053.1:0-15202 GCA_966211735.1 uncultured Schlesneria sp. | reverse complement strand
AGTAGTTCGATTCGAGATCGCTCAGCGACGTTTGTGGCTCTACCATCGAAGTGATCGTATACGCAGCGGTTTGATTGGCGGCCTCGTCAAATGCCGCGGCGCTCAGCGAAATCGTTTCGCCCGGACGGTAGAACTTCTTGTCGGCCGTCACGACAAGACGGCGCCGACCGATCGATGAGTTTTCGGTCAACCAATAGATTGCGTTCCGCCAGAACTTGCCATAGTACTTTGTGTCGCCGCCCCACTTCGTAAGCAAATCGTTGGCCCACGGCGGCGTGATCGGCATCGCGATTGCCATCGTCCGTCCCCGTCCGTATTTCCCCACGACAATTGCCGGTTGGCTCGAGAGAGAGTCGGAAGTCGGCGGGGCAGGGGGTTGCGCGCCGGGCTTTTTAGCACGCCCACCTTGTCCATCCGACTTTTGTGGCTCTCCCTTCTTTTTGCCCGTCAGATTCGATTGTAGCGATTGAAAATAATTCGGCTTTTTGACCGACTTTGGCGTGGCGGCGGTGGCCATACCAGTTGGAACATCCGCGGCAGCCAAGTTCGACATTGCCAGAACACGTGTCAGATTCGGCTTCACGCCTGCCCAACGGTTGGCACCGAAGAACGAAGGAAACTGCCTGACAATTTCGCGGTTCTGCTGCGCATCGGTAACAATTGTCCAAAGGGGGTGCGACATTGCTTGTGGATCTGCCACTACGCTGACCTGCGTTCCGGGAATCCAATCATTCTCATCTCGCATCTCGATCGGAAGGATCTGAGAAATCGGAGTGTCGTCCCAGTGGCCGGCTTGAAAACTCCGTTGCCCACCGACCATCAGCAAACCGCCACCGCGCTGACCCGTCCATTTCTCCAGCCAGTCCAGTTGCTGTTCGGTGAATGACTCCGACGCCACATCGCTAAGAATAATGGCATCGAATGCGGATAATTCGGCCACTGTTTCAGGAAATCCACGGCTACTGAAAGCCGCTCCGATGTCACTGACGCGCAGCATTCGTCCGCGTCCGCTGGTGCTCAACACGACGCATTCGATGTCTTCATCCTCGGTCAGCGCCTTCTGCAGATCAGAGTACGGTCCGCGCATCTCGACGCGGGTGCCGACCTGGATTGGCTTTTGCGGTTGCGAACTGCCTTCAATGTACAGCACGCGAATCTTCGTGCGGTCGATCTGGACTTCGGTGTTGAAGGAGTTGTTTGTTGTCGAGACTTCGTCCGGTAAATTAGAAACGGCCACCTGCAGCTTGCGTGTTTTGGCGTCTGTGCGAAAACTCAATGCAACGGACTGAAATCCGTCGTGCAATGTGACCGGCACTGGTGCCGTAAGTAGGCGTGCGGCCTCGCCTTCGACATTGCTCGGCGCTATTAGCGACACTTCGCAACGACGCCCGTCGTACCCGTAGCTTCTCAGAAAGACTTGAACTTCAACCTCCGCAAAACGCCTTGCACGCGGCGGGACGACACACGCCACGATTGCCACATCGCCCCCCTTCGCGGTGTCCCCGACAGGAACAACATGGACGGGAACGTTGAGCTTCGCGAACTGCGTCGCCAGTTGATCAACTCCCGTTTCATCGTGCGTGCGCCCGTCAGAAAACAGCACAATCGCTGCCGGAGGCCGTCTTCCAAACCGACTTGGCACCTGCCGCAGCGCGGTCAGCAACTGAGTGTCCGAATCGGTCGGAGCGAGTTGTTTGCGTTTCGCTCCTCCCGAAGCGGCAGAAGCCGGCGAGGAGGATGCCACTACGGTGGAAGGCAGAGCCACGGAGGTGCTCATGTCTGACTTCTGTTGCTCTTCGCTCAGTTCGACCGCCGCCAATCGATGTCCAAATCGAAACAGCTTTACCAGCGCATGGTCTTCATCGCGCGTGGCGTCCGCCGCCTCGCGCATCAATCGCCGAGAGTGTTCGAAGCGTGTTTCACTGTCGCCCACAGCCATACTCTGCGAAGCATCAAGCAGATAGAACACATCAGGACGATCGATCGGTCCCGGCGTCTGCGAGACATCTGACGGGTTAAGCAGGATCAACACCAATGTCGCAACAGCGGCAGTTCTAAGTCCGAACAGCCCCCACCGTCGAGCAATTCGGGCGGGAGGGCCGCCGAGCCACCGCAGCAGGAGACCACCTAGTAACAGGCTGGCCACCACCGTCCCAAACGCGGCGACTGTCAGAGGTGTCAGAAACTGAATTGAGGCCAGCATGGTGTGCGTTCGATGAGGGAAGCCAGGTGTTGTCAGACTGAACTCGTGCGGCGCGCGTTTTACTTTTTCGATTCCTGCTCGTTCTTAATGACCGCCAGATCAAGCACGCCCGTCGCACAGGATGCGTAGTTATCACGTAGAATGCGTGAGGTCCAGAATTCGTCGGAGGCCGGAACACGCCAGAGCTCTTTACCGTCGCGAACTAGCCATAGCTCACGAGTTGTGAATCGCACGGGGGCGTAGTGCCATCGTTGGCCTTCTGGCGTTTGCCGGGCCTCCAGTACTAGTAGAAGTTCTGGATCCGTGCCGTTGTCCCACAGAAAGCTGAACAACGCGCCATCCAAGACTTCGGGGTTGCTGCTTTGGTATCGGTACAATGGTGTCGTGGCTAGTCGAAGCGTGTGCGTTTTATCATCCGAGCGCATCATCGCGGTAAAGTCTCGTGCAAGGGCTCGCATTTGAATCAGTCGCAGTTTGTCATTCGCTGCAGGCGCGTCGGCATCGTTTAACAGCTTCAGATCGACGCCCGCGTTGCGAGATTGCCAGGAGTGATCCTTGCCAACCTGAACCTTCTGCAATGGCTTGAGCGTCAGCGAGTGAAACTCATGAAACCCATTCAACCGACTATTTTGGTCGAGATACGCACCCAGGCAGCCAACGACCTCTGGACGCCCCTGACGCGTCCAGACCCAGACGGTTCCGTAGTTACCGAGGGCCGTCCAGCGCATGGCGGGTTTCGCGACGTGTTCGAGTTTCTGCTCGCGTGATTCATCAAGAAAGAACTCGTATTCCACTGCCTGCTGCTGGAAATACGGTTCCAATATCCGTACCGCTTCTTTCTCGGTCAGGTCGGGCGAATCCGAGGCCTGACCAATGAGTGCGACCAGCCAAATCAAGGACGTTGTCATGATGAACTCACGGAGGCTGGTTGAATGCGACGAGACTGGCGGTTGCTTGATCGATTGTGTCGCACTTTGCGAAGTCGGGAGTATTCACGGCCAGCCGCCTCTACTCCTGCGACACTCGAATGGTTCATTTGCGATTTCGAGGTGCCGGCTTCTTCGCCGTCCCTGATGTTCCGTTCTGTCGTGACAAGACCTGATAGTATCTCTCCACCAGTTCCTGGTACTTCGGTGGCGTTGCATCGTCCGAGATGTTGCCCAGGTCGCCGAGAATGAGACCTTGAATTCGTTGTTGAATCTCTTCCTGCAGGTTGATCAAGGGTACCTTGAAATTGTCCGGGACAATGTAACGTCCATCGACCAGACTCCAGTCCGTGATCTGCTTCGTCCGATCCAAGTCGATGCTGAAGCCCAACTTCTTCATCTCTTTCTCGAACTCTTCGCGTACTTGCAGAGTCACTCCTAACTTATCGAGTTCGTTCAGCAACTCGCGCAGGTCGCGGTGCCAGCCTGCCACTTGTGAAGGCGTTTCGAGTTTCTCGAGGCGCTCACGTAAATCGACGAGCGCTTGTTCGAGCTTTCGCAATTCTTCCGCCTGTGGCGCGACGATGGCTCGATAGGCTGTATCCAATCGTTGAGCCATAATCTCCAGACGTTCGGCAACATCAAGACTCGACAGCTTCGCATCTCCGTCTTTTTTCGATCGAACCATTAGCGAGATCTGACTCATTTCTTCGACCACTTTGTTGATGTTGATTTCTTTAACCACCGCTTCGATCTTCGCGACCGAGTCCTTATCTCCCGGATCCGTTGATTTGGCGATCTCCTGTAACACGTCCTGTAATGTCTTGCCGGATTCGGCCAACATGGCGGCACGTTCGGCTACCATTTCGCGAAGTTCGGCGGCTGTTAACGCCTGCCCCACGCCATTGCGGCGCTTGTCTTCCAATCGTTCGCTGCCAGCACTGCCCGAACCGTCAGTCATTCTGGTGCCGCGGTTACCGCGACCCGATCCCCCTTCGACGACATCTTCGTTGGGTTCACTTTTGCCATTTCTCGAGTCGCTAACTTTAGCCTTGTCGCCTGGCTCCTTACCTGCTTCGTTGATCGGTCTCTTCTTTTCAGCGCCCTCAGGAATTCCATTGTTGGGGACGTCCGGCGTGTTAGCAGAGCCAGTCTTCTTGTTGTCTCGATCCGCGGGCTTGCTGTTGTTCTTGCCGGGACCACCACCTTTCGGCTTGTCACCGGGTTTCTCACCCGGCTCTCCCTCAAGTTGCGCCTTATCGCCGTTCATGTCATCTTGATCGCTCGATGGAAGTCCTTCCTTAGGTTCATCCGGCATTCCACCAGAACCAGGCTTCTTGTTGTCTCGATCCGCGGGCTTGTTGTTCTTGCCAGAACCACCAACGTTTAATTTGTCACCAGGCTTCTTACCTGGCCCTCTCTTCGGTTGCGCATTGTTGCCATTCGGGTCACCTTGATCGCTCGAAGGGCGGCCTTCCTTGGGTTCATCCGGCATTCCACCAGAACCAGGCTTCTTGTTGTCACGATCGGCAGCCTTATTGTTCTTGCCGGAACCGCCTTCTTTCGGCTTGTCACTCGGCTTCTCGACTGTCTCGCCCTCACCTTGTGCCTTATCGCCATTCCTGTCATCTCGATCATTTGAACCGTCGGGCGACGGGCCAGCATCGGGCTTCTTTGCCTGGCTCTCGTTCTGTTTATTTTTGTCCGTGCTCGGATCAAGGCCTGGAAGTCCTTCGGCCGGATTCTTGCCGCTTTCGCCCTTGGATTGTGGCATGTCACCGCCTTCGTCGGCTGCCTTTTCGTTGCCGCCTTTTCCTTTGTTCTCGTTCTGAGATTTATTTTCGTCGCTGTTACCATCGGAGCCATTCTTCGACGTCGCCTTCGATCGAGCATCGCCCTTCGCTTTTCCGTTTCCCTCCATCGGCTTCAATGCTTGTTCAAATTGCTCTGCAAAGTCGCGCTCTGCCTTGGCAAGCTGTTGGGCCAACTGTCGTGCCTCGGCGATCCGCTGTGGGGTCTCTTCCTTCAGCAATGCCTCCAGTTGTTTGGCGATCTCTTTGAACATTTCGGCCGTCTGTCGCGCCTCTTCGCCGGCAGCTTTTGAGTCTCCCTTTTCAAGTGACACGGATGCCGCTTCCGCTTTAATGGCCGCTTCAGTTATCCGCTGCTTGGACAGCTCCGATGCCTTTTTGAGCTTGCTCAGAATCCGCTCGATGTCACGAGCTTCAAGTGACACGTCAATCTGCTTTTCCTGCAATTGGGCCCGCATGGGCTTCGCTGATTTCAATGGCTCCGAAGCATCTGACACCGACTTATCCTGTCCTGATGAAACCGTCACTTGATCGAAGACGAATGTCAAAGCAGCTAAAAAGATGCGAGGTATTGCCGTCATGATTTCATTCTGCCTTTCGTCACGTCGGAGCTCACCACTCGTGGCGTGAAACTGAACTCGTGTGCGATTCGCTACTACTTTTCGTTGGTTTCTTCTGACGCTGGATCACTGCCTGCTGACTTCGAGTCACCTGTCGCAGACTTCTGCCGTAGCAACGAATCCGCTTCAGTTTGCTGAGGCGTCACCTCTGGCTTCGTTTCTTCGCCGGATTCCAACCCACTGACGACAGCCGCTTCTTCACTGATCAATGCCTCCAGTCGACGGATCAATTCGCGAGCTTCCTCCTTGTCGGTCTTCGGGCGGCGTATTTTCTGGGCCATCAACCGATCTACCCACCGCAATTCCGCGAGTTGTGCTGGTGTCGGGTTCTTCAAGATGAACAGGCTGATCAGGTTTCGGGCCTCAATCAGCGCCTTCAGGGCATCACGCATCTGCAGCGTGGCGTTCTCCCACTTGCCGACAGACAGAGAATCGACGGCGGCAAGCATTGCCGCTTCCGCCTGGAAGAACAGCTCCACATCTTCAACTCCGCGCGCTTCCGGCCAACTCCTTCTCGAACGTCATCAATCCTTCCAATGACGTGGCGTCTGGCATCCGCCCGACCGCCGCCTGCTTTTCAACCTGCATCGTGCGATTCAATCCGTACCGTTGACGTTGAATCAGTTCTTCCAGCGACTTTAATCCGGGGCCTCCCCCCATTCCGTTCATGGGGTCCGGGTCGATCACGGAATAAGTCCGCTTAAATGGCCGGATGTCGATGAACCTCATTTCGGTTTCAGTGCGTTGCGGCTTGTCAGGGCGGTTGTCTTCGGCAAACGCGAAGTACATCACGCTGTCCTTCTGAGTCAATTCGAAGTACTCCAGCGGAAGTACTTTTTCGAGTGCCGCCTGCGTCGTGGGCGAGATCCTGCCAACCGAGGCCCGTTCATCCGCCGCCGCAGCAACGGTCGCGAAGTCCTCTGCCATGAGTGGGACCTCCTGTTCGTTGTTGATCTGAAAGACGACGCCTGCCTTGGCGAGTCCGTAGTCGTCCCTGACGCGAATTCGCATCGCCAGTTCCGCCAGCGTGTGGACTTCTGTCTTTTCGTCCGGTGACTCGAAGGAGACTTGCGGCGGCTGATCCTGCCGGACACGAATACGGTATTTGTTCTCGGCTAGGACCGTGCCATCTTCCGCCTCCGCCACGATGCTGTAGTTGCGATCCTCGGTCAGCGAGAGATTGATCGTTGCCACATCCGGCCCCTCTGAAGATGACCCTCGCGAATCTCCGCGACTTTGGGCATCAGCCGACCGATTGCTGAGCTGCGACCTTTCGAGCGTCAGCGGCCTCACTTCCGGTTCATTTTTGTCCTCGTCGTCAACGGGCCGCCTCCGCGGTGCGAAGACCAGCGATGCCGATTTCACAGGCTTGTCGAACTGGATCACAAACTTCGCTTGCGTTCCTTCCAACACACTGAGATTCGCATCCAGAGACGTACTTGTCGGCTGTCCCGTATACGTGGGCGGCGTGAGATCCACCTTGATCTCATCGATCCTCAATGGCCGCCGGATGTCGATGCGATAGATGGCGCTTGCTAACGGACCTGCTGTGACACGGTATTCCAGGGGCTTCGTCAGACGATCAAGCTTGGCAACAAACTCTGCACGCGGCCAGGAGGCGGACGACAGAGATTCAGAGGTCAAAGCCAAGGCGGCTACCGGATCGGGAGATCTGCCACGTTGGCGAGCGGAATTTGGACTTCTGTCTTCCGGATCCCTCTTCTCCAGCTTTCGTTCGGTCCAATCCGCCTCTACCTGTTCGGCGGGCCGCGTGAACAAGAGGACTTCACGATTCGTGCGGCCAATCAGCGCGATGTCAATTGTCGTATCGTCACCCTCACTAACTGTTTGATTTCCGGGAAGTACTTCGAGTTGGCGATATGGATCATTACCGAGGAACGCACGTGAAGCCGCATTCCGCCACTCCCAATCGACAGCCAACGCCCCCGCGAATGCCGCCGCGATTGCGATCAGTGCAACTCCGATCCATGCCAATCGCTTAACCGGTACCACATCTTCGATGGGTACCGGAAGTGCTTGCTGACGAGTCTGTTCTGCAAGGGCCGTGACAAGGGTCGTGGCGACCCCCTCAGACTTCACTTGCTCGACGTTCATCGTCCCGAACTGCACGGTCGTACGGACTGACTGGCCCAGTTGAGGAAACGCGGCCTCGATTTCCGCCGCCGTTGTCGGCTGACTCCAATGCCTCGCTCTCCGCCACAGTGATCCTGCCGCGAAGAGCAATACCATGCCGGTCAGTGCCACCAAGGCAGCAAGCCGCGCCGAGAAAGCCAATTCCAACCTATAGTCGGCAAATGCCAACAGGCCAAGACACAGCAATGCCACCAACAGCAGCGTGACGCCAACCTGCCCCACCTCCACTCGCCGTTTCCGTGCCCACACCGATCGAAATCGATTAAGAAATGCGGACTCGCGATTGATCGTGCTCATGCTTGATCTCAGTTCTGATCGATGACCTTCAATGACTTCGACGATGCACATTCATGCCGTCGTGCGATTCCCCACAAACCCTTCGAGCAACAAGACGGCCAGCAGTGCATAGGCAATCCAATGCCAGAATTCGTCCTGGCGAAGCTCAGCATTTCCAGGCCCCCCGGCCTGAATGACCGACGTACCGTTGCCTTCGACGACTTTTATCGCGAAACGTTCTTCAAATTCTTTTACCGAGCAACGGTCCGTATCGGATTCGCGAGGGCTGGTGTTGACCACCTCGGCATATCGTTCCAGTTGCTCGACGCCAGGACGAAGGGCAGGTCGCAGTAGGGCATCAGACTTTACAGTTGCAGAAAAAGATGCGTCAGGCGAAAGAATTGGCCTATCCTGCTCCTCGCCTGCTGGCTTCCGACTTCTGCTTTCCGCGTCAACCAGTCGCATCCTCACTCGACCACCCGCTGCCAACCCGACTTCGTAGCCAAGCAATTGATGCACCGTCGGCAGGAATAATTGACTGCGGCACCAATCGCTCCATTCTCGTCCGCACGAAGTTGTGACCCACAGCACTGTGCCATTACCGACACGGCGTTCCAGGATGGCCGGTGCGTTGGTACTGAATTGAGCCAGCACGGACGCCTCTTTTGCAGGCGTCACCTTTGTGTAGGCCGCGAAGACCAACCTCCGCAGGTCACCATGCTGCGGGTCGCTCAGCGGTTCAAACACCGGATGCTTGACGTCCCATTGATTCAAATGCCACGGCAAATCGTTCGTAACTTTGATCTCGCCGATCTCACCTACACTCAATCCGGCGTCCGTAAGCGCCGCGCAACCGGCTGCCGTGACGTTGTCACCGGTGAACACGAGCAATCCACCTCCACCGCGAACGAATGATGCCAGCGATGCCGCATCCGGAGGCGTGATACTTGGAACGTTCACCAGCACGGCAGCATCGAAATCAGACAGCCTGGGCAGGCTGGCACCGTCAGTGTAGGACATCAGAGTTGGCGCAAACGGACTGGCGGAATAGGAACCACCCATTTCGGCCAAGCGCAACGCGGCATCTAGGAAATAAGTCTCACTGGTGACAGATGCACCATCGGCTTCACCGGTGACAACAAGGACTCGATAGGCAGGCGTCGCTGAAATCGCGAAATACCGTTGATTGTCGAATGGCAAGTCGTCGTCGTACTCGGCTGTCACCCGTCCCTGCCACAAGCCTTCGCTTAGCGCGGGTAAGTCGAAATCCAGTGTGATGGTCGATCCCGGTTCCAG
Source organism: uncultured Schlesneria sp. (assembly GCA_966211735.1). GTDB lineage: Bacteria > Planctomycetota > Planctomycetia > Planctomycetales > Planctomycetaceae > Schlesneria. The sequence continues at coordinate 5,916 of CBIHQO010000053.1, read as the reverse complement.
TTTCACGCGCTCTCGCTTGGTAATCCGCTCGGCGAGCTTTGCGAAGTCGGTACTGGGAAGGACTTTTAGCTCTGTCCGAGAACGTTCGCGCGCAGAATGAACATCGGCCACTTCGACTCGCCCAATCTCCAACACAATCGCGACTTCGTTCAACGCGAATGTCCCAGCATTCAACACGGAGGCCCGAATCGTCGGCGACTCACCTGGCCGAACCCAAAGTCGCGGTGTGCGCACTTCCGTCACGGCTAAGTTGTTGACAATTGGTCGACCGACATCGTGCACATGCGTTGAAACGTCCACCGGCAATGGTTCGACTTCGGCCCAGTCGAGACCCGATTGTTGCAGATCAGAGAATAAGTGCAGGTGCTTGGCTCCAGTCGGAGCCTTAACACAAATGTCGCGTGCCCACGCGATCGCCGAGCCGAAACTGGTGGCGCCGAATAGCATGGGCGGCGCTTGCATCTTGGACAGGACAACGGTGCTAGAGGTGCTGCCATCGATCGTGGAATCGGTCACGGGATGTACTTCGTGATCGAAGAATGCGACTTCAATTCGGGTCTGAGACCCAGCCGCTTCGATCAGCTTCCTGGCGTCAGCAACGGCCTGATCGATCAACCGTCCGTTCTCTCCCTTGAGCTGCATGGTGGCTGATTGGTCGATCAGAATGACCAGCAGTTCCTTATCGCCACCGGTGGCAGCCGCAGTGAAGTACGGTCTGGCAAACAGTCCGACAAGCAATGCCACCAACAATATTCGTAGTGAAAGCAGCAGCCATCGCATCACCTTCCGGCGCCGGGCGTTCTCTTCCAGTGCAATTCGCAGAAAGCGGATCGTCCCCAGTTCCACCCGCTTTGTTCGTAGCCGGAAGAAAAGGTGAATCAGCACCGGTACTGCGATGGCAGCCAAGCCGTAGAGAAATGCCGTTTGAAGAAAAGACGGTATCATGAGAGTCAATTATTCGGAAGGAAGTACATCCAGTTGGGGAATTCAGTTCCCTGATCACCGGTGTGAGGCACTTCCCACACCAATTTCTCGTTCAGCCGGACTCGCAACCCTTCGGCGGTCAATGTCGTCAGGCCGTATTGCCAATTCCCATCAGTATGACTGTCCAGCATCAGCAAGAGATCTGGGTTGGTACCGGTGCCGGTAAATCCGAACAGGCAACCATCGCCGTTGAGGCCGTCCTCGTAGCGATAGAGGGGCCGGGGCAGCATCCGCATCTGACGCCGTTCGTCTTTGAAATCGATGATCTCTGCTGAAAAGCGACGAGCGATCTCGCGCATTTGGATCAATCGCGCAGCGCGAGTCTCCTTCGGCACATCATCAAACGATTTCCAAACCACTCCCGGTTGACGAGCTTGATACTTCCGCTCGTTCACCCATTCGGCCGAAATCAATTCCGGTGACAGCGATACGAAACAATAGAGCCACTGCCGTGGATGAAGTCCCAGTTTATATCGCTCCACCTTCATCACCGCCGCAGGACGTCCTCGGTCCGTCCACAGCCACAACCCGGCATCCTCAATCTGTCGCAACTCATCGCTGTATCGGAACACCGGAGTCGCCACGATCTTCAATTTGCGGTCCGTATGATTCGTCAATTGAACTTGTGTCGTCTCAATTCGCTGTTGCAGCAGCTTCAGCGACGCTTCGCTGCTCAAAGCGGCCGCCGGGGCTTCGGCTGGTGCCTGGCCGATCATAGTCAGCGTGATGAAGATCGAAATTGTGGACATTGCTCGTCTTGCTCTGTAGGCGGGACTTACCCCGATTTAGACTCTCGTAACTCGGACCTTTGGTTTCTCGGCTTTCCTTTTCACACTTTTGTTCTGTGAACCAGATAATTCAGTAGCGCCTGATCGAGCGGATCGTCGGTCGTCATCTCGACTCGGTCGATTCCGCGTTTCAGACAATCGCGAGCGAGTTCCGATCGCCATTCGTCAATGGCGACAAGGTATTTCTCGCGGATACCGTCGGCATGTGTGGTGATTTCTTCGCGCGTTTCCATGTCGCTGAAGCAGATGTTTCCGTCGAGAGGCAAGTTTCTCTCCCAGGGATCCCAGATTTGAAAAGCCAGAACTTCGTGCTGCCGATATCGGAGTTGGTCGAGACCCCGCGTGATCGCCGCCCTGTCGTCGAAAAAGTCGCTGATCACGACGACCATGCCCCGATGCTGACACAATTCCGCTGCCTGGTGCAGGGCCCGCGATGCATCTGATTTTGGGCGAGCCTTCGTCGTTGAAATTGCGGCCAGAATCTCATCCAGCTGGTGTGGCTTCGCTCGTGGTTCCAGATGCGCGACGACTTCATCGGCGAACAACGTCAACCCGACAGCGTCGTGCTGCTTCAGCGCCAGATGCGCCAGCGCAGCGGCAAGGGTTGTCGCATACGACAGTTTGCTGTGCCCCGTGTTAGCACACTCCATTGATCCGCTGATATCGACCAGCAGGTGCAGGTTCATGTTGGTCTCAGCATCAAACTCCTTGACATAGAGCCGTTTCGTCCGAGCGTACAACTTCCAATTCACATGCCGCAGATCGTCTCCTTGTGCGTACTCGCGATGGGATGCAAACTCAACGCTGAACCCGACAAACGGACTGCGGTGCAACCCATGCAGAAATCCTTCCACGATCCCGCGCGCCCGCAACTCGAGGTTGTCGAGTCGGCTGAAGAATGCGGGATCGACCAGGGTCTTAGCTGTCACAGTGAAATCTCAATTGTGCGACGCGCACGTTAACGAATGGTCGTTACTTGTCCTGGTCAAGCTCACCGCGATCCGGACCATAATGCGAAAAGTATTCGTGTTGAGGATTCCATTCGCGGATTCGCTCGGCCTCCCACACGGTCTTGTCATCGCAAGTGATTTTCAGTTGCGACGCAGACATTCGCGCGAAGCCGATCCTCCAGCCACGTTCAGCATCCGTCATGGCTTCGACTTGCACGAGCACCTCTGGATTGGTTCCGGAGACAAACAGAAACATCGCTCCATCTTCGATTTTCTCTTCCGGACTCCGGTAGCGATGAACTTGTCGAGGCAGCAATCTCAATTGAAATAAGTTGCCGTCTTCGTCGGCGTCTGCATGAAAGCGCGCCAGCAGTTCTTTCATCCGGAGCAGCCGCGCCGCCTCAGTGCGGGCCGGTTCCGGATCAGGCACGCGAATCCAGTGACGTTGCTTTGCGACCGGTTGCCAGTTCCAGCCGGGCCGTCCATCAACGAACAGCGCCGAGTCACTCAGTGAGATAAATTCGTAGTTCCACTGAAATCCTTCACGCGTATCGTTGAAGAGGCAGGCCGCCGCGAGCGGTCGCCCAGACTGAGTCCACAACCACAATGTCCCGTCGGTCGTGGTTCGAGTCGGGTCGCTGTATCGCAATAACGGCTCCTTTTCGACGCGTCGCAAATCGGGTTTCTCGCGAACCTTCAGTTGCAACGCTTCCGCGCGCTGTCGCATTGCCGCCATTCGCGTCTGTCGCGCGGTCGTTTCCGTGTCGTCCGCGGCCAGCAGCGAACCAATCAGGCAAAACACAATTGTTGGACCTGTGCGATATCTCATTTTCTTTCCTCGGTCGGGACCGCTTCCAGCAGCCGATTGACCAGTACATCAGAATCGATGTTGTCAGCCCTCGCGTGAAAGTTCAGAACGAGTCGATGCCGTAGAACCGGATGAGCCACTGCCTTGATGTCGTCGAAATCCACGTGGTATCTGCCAGACAGAATCGCCCTCGCTTTCGACCCCAGCACCAGGAACTGCGATGCTCGCGGGCTGGCTCCGTAAGAAATGTATTTGTGTATTGCATCAAGAGATTTCGCGCCGGTGTCTCTGCCCGCCATCACTGGTCGAGTCGCTGCCACAATCCGTGCGGCGTAACGTACAACGCTGTCGGCAACGGGGACACCGCGAACCAACTCTTGCAGTCGCAGCACCTCCTCGGCTTGCAGTACGGCATCGGCGCTGGCGGTGGCAATACTTGTCGTCCCTTTAATGATCTGTACTTCTTCGTCCACCGAAGGGTATTTGATCTTCAAGTTGAACATGAAGCGATCGAGTTGCGCCTCTGGCAGCGGGTATGTTCCTTCCATCTCGATCGGGTTCTGCGTCGCGACGACGAAGAACGGCGGTTTCAGTTTGTAGGTCTCGCGCCCGACTGAAATCTCCGCTTCCTGCATTGCTTGCAACAGCGCCGCCTGCGTCTTTGGAGGCGTACGGTTGATTTCGTCCGCCAGCAGAAAGTTGGTGAAGACCGGTCCCGGCAAAAACGAAACCTTGTGTTTGCCGGTCGCATGGTCCTCTTCCATGACATCGGTGCCGGTAATGTCCGCTGGCATCAGGTCGGGAGTGAACTGAATGCGACGAAACTCCATTTGCAGAGTCCTCGCCAGCGTGCGGGCCATCAAGGTCTTGCCCAACCCCGGCACGCCGTGTAACAGAATGTGGCCGCGGCACAACATCCCGATCAATAGCGAATCAATGATTTCGTCCTGGCCGACGACGATCTTGGCCAGTTCGTGTTTGATCTTGGTCCGAGCCTCACGCAGTCGCGTGACCGCGGCGGCATCGTCATTCAAGGGTGGGGTTGGCATCGTTGCTATCCGTCTGTGATTGGCGATTAGAGTTAAAGGAGGTGATTCTGCAGGCAATTTGTTATGGCATTGGCGACTACTGTTCTGGAACGATTTCCGAGCTGACTTGTACTGAATTGGGATCGCGGCCTGTTGAATCGGTTGCAGGTTTCACAGTTCGAGTGCTGGCTCTTGCTTCCCTTGCCGATTCCGCTTCTTTCGGGTCGATCAAGTCATCGCGGTCGGCGTCGAGTTGTTCAAAGGCATCACGCGGGCCGAGGAACTCGCGCCAGGTAATGTCACCATCGTTGTTGCGATCCCAGCGCTGAAACCAGATCGGACCCACGGCCCGTGGTTTGATGGTGTCGACTTGAATAGTTGGCATCTGCGGATTTACCCGGCGCTCTGAGTTGCCGAACGGGTTGAAAACACCGCGTGTGAATTCAATGCGGAAACGCCGAGTCGGTTCTGCAAGGGAAAGTCCCGGTTTGTCATCACGTTCCATTCGCGCGAGCGTCTTATCGGCGTATCGCATCTCGCGCATTGAAATCCGACGGTCTCCATTGGTATCAAGCGTCGAGAAGAATCCGGCCCCGTCATCATAGACATTGATCTGGCAGGTCATCGCGACTGGTTCGCCGCGAGCGCGAATGAACTCTTTCATCTCCTCTCCGAAGATCTTGCCATCTCCGTCGGCGTCGATCTGATCAAACAGGCCGCGGCCGAATCGTTCACGGAGCATCGTCTCGTCGCGGTCGAGATATCCGTTTTTGTCGGCATCGAGTTCGTTGAAGATCCTCAAAGCGACCGCCATCGATTCCTCGAAGGGATCGACATCGCGCGACGAAAACGTAAATAGCCCCCCTTGCAATCTGATTGTGGGATGCTCGGGAACATTGCCTCCATCGGTTCGGTCGCCAGTTGATGCGAGCATTCGCAGCATTGGCTGTCCCTCCCGATGAACCACATCTGCTGCCAGTTCAACTGCGACCGGTGAGTTCTTGATGCCTGCAAGCTCTTTCAAACTGAGCTGTCCATCCTTGTCGGTATCGCAGGCTGCGATGGCCTCCTTTGGCCAGTTCAATTCCTCTGCAGAAAGCTTGTGATTGCGATTCTTGTCATACTTCTGCAAGAGTTGCGCAGGCAGCAAAGTCTGATTGGTATCACGTAACAGATCCTCCGGCGCCTGGGGGCGGGGTGGCGTTGATGCCGCGGCTTGCAGTTGTGGCAGCGTGGCAGGTGGAGGCGCAAATTCATCGAGTGTTACGCATTCATCGTCATCAAAGTCCTTCGCCAGCAGCAGATCGACCGAGTCCTGCATTTCAACCAAATCCACGACGCCATCATGATTCGCGTCG
>CBIHQO010000052.1:0-15287 GCA_966211735.1 uncultured Schlesneria sp. | reverse complement strand
ATCAACGGTGCCACACCTTGGACATTGCAACTCATCGATCCGCGATCCCGAGTCGCAACTTCTTTGACTGGAGAGACGCCTGGGGCCGGGGGGCCTCAAGTTCTCGTCTTCGGAACCCGTCTCTGGGTGATTGGAACCAACTCCGCCGTCGAATTGGTCGATGGAACGTTCCAGCCGTCTTCGATGGTTCATCCGAATCTTCATCTGGATAAGCAGCAGCGGTTTCTGTGGGATGGAGAACCGGCATTCCTCAGAGGTTCGACCCCAGGTTTTACGATCTTCACTTTCAATGGAAAGGCCTGGAAGCGCAGCTATGATCTGGTGCTGCCGGACACTGTGTTAGTCGATGGCATCCCGATCAATTTCAAAAAGGCACGCCACGCGGCGTGCATCAACGAGGGCAATCGACTTCATCTCTTCTTGGATGTCGAAGGGCGCATGCTGCATCACGAAGGATTGCAGTTGCGAGCGATCGCAGGTCCGGCGACGGCAAACGGCAGTCTGGTCGAGTCGCCAGTGTCGGCGCTGTACGCGGAAAACACGACAGGCGACGTGGCCGGTTGGTTGGTCGTCAACAAGACACCGATGGTCAGGAGAGCCCTCTCTTTGGCATACCAGGAGTTTCCCAATCACATTGGCCTGCTCGTCGACGGAAACCCTGCCGCAATTGTGGTGGATACTGACGATGCCAGTGCCGTCGTCGGGCACTTGTTTCGCTTCGAAGACGGGCATTGGTCTGAGTTCGCAACGCAGTCCTTTCCCTTAGGAACTTCAATGGTTCGCGCGGCGATCAGCCAGGACCACCAAACATCATTCATCCTGGCGCTGACATCGACGGGATTGCTGCATTTGTACGAAGTCGATGCGAAGGGCATCCACTTCATTCCCGGAACACAGACCATCCAGTTTCGCAATTTTATGGCGGCGCATGCGCTGGTCTGGGCGGTGACGATGCGAATGTTTACGCTCTTGCTTGGTGGAGCGTTTGGATTGGGCGCCACGATCTTGATGTGGTTCTACACGCGGCCCGAGTATGGGTTCGGCTCGCAGCAGGTGAGGTTGGCGGGAATTATCCGACGTGCCATTGCGCGGCTGATCGACTTCGGACTGATTGGTCTATCGACCGTCCTGCTGATCTGGTGGCTGACGCGCGACATGGACTGGTTGACATTGATTGAGGCGTTGAATCTGAGGGTGTCCCATCCGACAGTGGAATCGGCGACTCGAATCATCTGCACGTTAATTCTGTGGCTGGTGGTTTGCGAAGGATTGATCGTGGTGGCTCAGGCTTACTGGGGCCTGACCTTGGGCAAATGGTGTTGCGGTTTGCGAGTGTTTCAAACATCGCTACGTCCGTGTGGGCTGGCGAAGAGCTTAATTCGTGAGATCATCCTGTATGTCGATGCGTGCTGCTTCCTCTGTTGGACACCGGCAATCGCCAGCATTGCCCTGACAGATCATCGTCAACGGTTGGGGGACATCATCGGTGATACGATCGTGGTGACTAAGTCGTCAATGAAGCGGCCACAATAACGCAATGACAGTGTCGAACGTCATTGTCACGTGTTCGCTCGCCCTACAGCTATAGCCATCTTGACTTCTCTAACACCGACGACCAGCATGTCGCTCGTCGACGCCTGCTGGTCTGGTTTACCTGAGACTCTCTGCATCGATGGTCGTTACCATGAAGAATTGGCTCGTTCTACTGCTGTGCATGTCGTCTCTGTCGAGTGTTTCCCTGGGGGGCGGATGATGCCGAGGTCCAGGCGCTGCGGAAGCAGGTGCAGGAACTGACGGAACGGGTCAAGAAACTGGAAGCGGGACTCGAGGCCACCACAAAGTTAGGGCAGTACCCAGCCATGCAGATCATCTATTGGTATGTTGTGCCAGTTTGCGTATTCGCCATTGGTGCGGGATGCGCCATCTTCGCTGTGCGGACTCGCCGCAAGCGAGACAAGTCCGCTGACACTCAGTGACTGCCATGTCCAAATTAACCGAGCAGTACCAGGATTTGATTTGGCATTCGGCTCGACCGGAACGGTACAAGAAGTGCGAATTGTTTTGGGGTGCCGGTCACTGCAATGTCGGGTGGCCAATGTCGGGCCGCTCATCTTCAAGGGGAGATTGAAATGACGAAGCCAGCGAAGAATACGATTTGCGTTTGGTACGACAGCGATGCCGAGGGGGCGGCCAAGTTTTACGCCAAAACGTTTCCCGATTCGTCGGTTGGTGCGGTTCATCGTGCACCGGCAGATTTTCCATCGGGGAAGAAAGGGGATGTGCTGACGGTCGAGTTCACCGTGATGGGGATTCCGTGCATCGGCCTGAACGGTGGTCCCGTGTTCAGACATACAGAAGCATTCTCGTTTCAAGTCGCCACTACTGATCAGGCGGAGACGGATCGCTACTGGAACGCCATCGTCGGTAATGGCGGAGAAGAGAGTCTGTGCGGGTGGTGCAAGGATAAGTGGGGCATCTCCTGGCAGATTACGCCTGTCGTGCTGACGCAAGCGGTCACCAATCCCGATCCCGCAGTCGGTCAACGCGCCTTCGGGGCGATGATGCAGATGAAGAAAATTGACATCGCTGCGATCGAGGCGGCCATTCGCGGCTGAGATTCTTCGTGCGGTGATCGGTGCTCAAGAATTCTGATGGGGACTCGCCGTTTGATTGAGAGAGCGGCGCGCCTAATTGCCACTTCTTGATTGTGGTCGGCCCGGCAGGTGACACTCCCTGGTGACGGGGTTATGATCCGGGGCGCTGATTGACCATTGAGATTTGCCTTCAAGGAGCCATCCACTGTGAAATTGCCTCGTTTGTTGATTGTTGCGGCGTTGGGATCTCTGTTGCTGTCGGACGTTGGCTTTGCGGCTGACAAGTCGAAGATTCTGTTTTTGACTCAGAGCAAGGGATTCCGGCACAACCCGGTGAATCGCGACAAGAAGGATCTGGCGACTTCGGAAGTGGCGATGACACAGCTTGGTCAGAAGACCGGGTTGTTCGATGTCCACTGCACGCAGGACGCGGCGGCCGACTTCACGAAAGAGAATTTGCAGAAGTACGACATCGTCATGTTCTATACGACGGGCGAATTGCCGATCGCCGATGCCGATCGCGACTACTTCATGAACGAATGGCTCAAGAAGAAGGGACATGGCTGGATCGGGTTCCACTCGGCCGCCGACACGTATCGCACGAACAACCCGGCTCATAAGTGGTATTGGGACCTGTGTGGCGGGACGTTCAAGGGTCATCCCTGGAATGCCGGCGAACTGGTGACAGTCAGCGTTCAAGACCCGAAGCATCCCACCATGAAGCCGTTTGGCGATGAGTTTCAGATCAAGGACGAAATCTATTGGTACGATCACTGGGTTCCAGAGAATGTCCACTTGCTGGCGAGCCTGAACATCGCCAAGTGCCAGACGAAGGGTCAGAAGAGCAAAGTTAAAGAAGGGGACAAAGAAGTCGAAGTGCTGCATGCCGAGCACGTACCACTCGCGTGGTGTCGTAGCTGGGGCGACGGGAAGATCTTCTTTAACAACCTGGGCCACAACGATTCGACCTGGACGGACGCTCGATTCCTGGATTCCACCGAAGCGGCGATCAAGTGGATCCGCGGCGAGGTCGAAGGGGATGCCACGCCGAACCCGGCAGTTTCTAAGCAGCAGCAGGAAAAGGCTGTGAAGGATGCTGCTGCGAAGTAGTCCGAGAAGAGAAGAGTTTTTAGCCACGGATCAACACAGATTGAACACGGATGAAGAGTGACGGGCATCGGTTGTTGACCGGTGCCCGTTTTTGCTTTCGTGGATCGCGAAAACTTTTTTCGAATCACAAAATTTCGTGAGACGATTCGAAAACGGTGTCGCATGGTATGGTAAGAACCTCTGGGAGCCAGCCATGTCTATCGAACCGATCAGTGCGAAATCGTTATTCCTGCAAGCGATGGAACTGCCGACGGCGGCGGAACGTGCGGCGTTTCTCGACCGGGCCTGTAACGGCCAGGCGGCGCTGAAGGCTCGGGTCGAAGGGCTGATCCGGACGGCCGAGGAGGCGGACAGTCTGCTCGACAATCCCGCGACGCAGATCGGGTCGGCTGTCTCTGACCGATCGAGTGTGTCGCTCGATTTTCTCAAGCCGTCCAATACCCCCAACAGTCTTGGTTGCCTGGGTGGTTATGCCGTGCTGGATGTGATCGGTCGCGGCGGGATGGGGATCGTGCTGCGGGCGATGGATTCGAAATTGAATCGCATCGTCGCGATCAAGGTGCTGGTCCCCGAGTTCGCGGGCAGCCCGCAGGCTCGGAAGCGGTTCGCTCGTGAAGCGCAGGCGGCGGCGGCGGTGAGCCATGATCACATCGTGACAATTCATGCGGTCGACGATGAGGGGCAGGTTCCGTACATCGTGATGGAATGCGTTGTCGGTCAATCGCTGCAGCAGAAGATCGACAAGTGCGGAGCGTTGGGCCTGAAAGAGATTCTGCGTATCGGGATGCAGATGGCTTCGGGCCTGGCGGCTGCTCACAAGCAGGGGCTGGTGCATCGCGATATCAAGCCCGCGAACATTCTGCTGGAGAATGGGATTGAACGGGTCAAGATCACCGACTTCGGCCTGGCCCGGGCGACCGATGATGTCGGGATGACGCAATCCGGTCAGATCGCGGGGACCCCGCAATACATGTCCCCCGAACAGGCGATGGGCCACCAGGTGGATACTCGCAGCGATCTGTTCAGCCTGGGGAGCGTGTTGTACACGCTGTGTACGGGTCGGCCGGGCTTCCGAGCGGATTCGACACTGGCCGTGATGAAGCGCGTGTGCGACGATGCGCCTCGCCCGATCGGCGAGACGAATCCCGAGATTCCCGAATGGCTGATTGAGATCATCGACCGATTGTTGATGAAGAAGCCTGAAGATCGAATTCAAACGGCGGCGGAAGTGGCCGAGTTGCTGAACCAGCACTTGGCTCATTTGCAGCAGCCGGCGAGTGTTCCTCGACCGGGTCGACTGCGGACGCCTGTCGCGAAAAGGTCGTTGAGTCCGCTGTCGCTGTTGGCCCTGGTCTTCACGCCGATCATGATCCTATTGGGTGCCGCGTTCGCCATGGATTTCGGGCGAGGCTGGTTGGTTTCATTCAGCAATCGCGCTCCAGCACGAGTGCCGCAGGCCGTGCCGTCCGAGTCACTTTCTGGCGGACCATCCCTGCCATTGTCTCCGGAAAAGAAGAAAGCGCCCGAGGCTGCTGCGATTGAAGATCCTTTGCAGATGCCGACGGTGTTCCCGTTCGCCAAGGACAAAGCTCGAGCTTATCAGGAGGGTTGGGCCAAGCGATTGAACGTGCCGGTGGAGCGAAGTAATTCGTTAAATATGACGTTCCGGCTGATTCCGCCCGGCCAGTTTCAGATGGGAAGCATGCCCGCCGAACTGAACACGTTGAAGATTGAACTCGAAGAACGCGGGGCATCTGCATTCGACCAGTTTGTCGCGATGTCGAGTTTGCCTTTGCACACGGTCGAACTGTCGCAGCCGTTCTACATGAGTGCCTATGAAGTGACGGTCGCGCAGTTCCAGCAGTTCGTTCAAGAAACTGGCTATGTGACGACGGGTGAGCAAGCCACGAACGCTCGTTTTACCTGGAAGTCATTTGTTCCCGAAGTCGATCTCACGAAGCAACCCGTTGTGGGTGTCAGTTGGGAAGACGCCGACGAGTTCTGCAAATGGCTGAGCCGCAAGTCGTCACCCGACGAGACGGCACAACAATACGATTTGCCGACGGAAGCGCAGTGGGAATATGCCTGTCGAGCGGGGACCGATTCACTGTGGTCATGCGCCGACAATTTGTTGCACGAGTACGCGATTATCGAACAGCAGGGACAGCCCTACCCTGCGCAGATTGGCTTGCGGCGTCCGAACCCATTCGGCCTGTTCGACATGCACGGTAATGTCGATGAGTGGTGCCTCGACTGGCACAATGTCCAATATTACGCACGCTCACCCTTGGTCGATCCTGCCTTCGTCGAACGTCCGAATGACCGGGGGTCGGGACGGGTTGCCCGAGGGGGTGCCTGGAACGCCAGCGCCTGGTGGTCGCGTTCTTCGACTCGAACATACGACGCCCCGTTGAATCCGATCTTTGCCAAGGGATTTCGGATCATACGCAAACTACCTCCTCTACCCAAAATGCAGGAGGCGCCTGGTCACTGACTGGCCAATTGCGGGTCTCTGCGAGATGAGAAGAAGCGACGCCGTTGTTGCATTCCACTCAGAACATCAATCCTGCCTAAGGGTCCTGTTCATCGCAAACTCCCTGGATTTTGATCGATCTTAAACCGATCTGTCCACGTTTTGGTGGTGTCAATATGATCCCTAGCGATTGCGTTAGGTGCGGGCGCCAAGGTTGAAGATTCGGCGAGAAGCGACCGAATCAGTAGCGATGCCGGTCGACTGGTTGAGGGCCAAAATCCCATCCGCGACTTCGCATCTTCCCGGAACGGATTCCGCGGAGTGATCAGTGAATTGACGGAGATAGCCATGGATAGGCGACGGTTTCTGACTGGGATGGGTCAACTGGCAATGGGCGGCTGGGTCGCGCAAGCCATTGGCTGCCGCACCAACAAGCAAACCGCTCACGTCTTGAATGAGACCGACCGCGACATGGTTGGCAGCCACACCGCCGGGGCCGAGACCTGGGAACCGCTGATTCACAGCTCGGTCGACAAGCTCCTTTGCCGCCAGATGACCGACATCAAGACGGTTTCGCATGACGGCACACCTGCCCGCAAGCGCATCTGTTTTGTGGGCCTGGAAAACAAAAGCATCGAAGAACTCGGTGATTTTGGCGAACAGATCTACGAAAAAATCGACACCTCGATCAACGAATCGCAGATGTTCGAAGTGATCAATCGCCGGTTTGTCGAAGCGGGTCTGCGCGAATGCCGCCTGCGCCCCGACGAGTTGTTTGTCCCCAGCAAGTTGCGGTCGTTTACGGGTGCGATGGAGAAGCAGGATCAGCCATTCGACTACCTGCTGTACGCCAAGATCACCTCGGGAACGACTCGCAGCAACAACAAAGATTATCAGCGCGACTACGTGCTGACGCTGGAACTGGTGGACATGGCCAGTGGTCATGCAGACAAAGAGCGAGCCGAGTTGCGCAAGGGCTATCACAAGTCGGTGATTGGCAAAATGAAGCACTACGGCTGATCGGCGCGGAAGGCAGAGATGTTGGTGAGCGTCTCGTACCAGGACGGATCGGCGAGTCTTTTGAAATCGCAATCCGAAGCGATGCATCCCGAAACCTGCGAACAACAGCTCGCAGGTTCGGATCGGGTATTGCCGACGGGGGATCGCGCTGCCCAATTCACTTGGATGACCTGTGCCGTCCTGTTGATCAGCCTCCTCTCGGGTTGTGCCTCGCACTACAACCGCGTCTGGGTCGTCCGCGAAGAATTCCATGCCGGTCATCTGGATCAGGCACGAACGGCGATCGACGTTCAACTGAAGAAGCACAAAGGCGAAGCGGACGTCTTCCTGCTCGACAAGGCGATGATTGAGCTGACGTCGGGCAATCCGAAAGAAGCCGAGAAGATCCTGCGCGGCGTGCGCGATCGGTTCGACAATTACGAACAGAAGGACCTGGGCGAGATCACGAAGTCGATGCTGACGGATGATAATGCTCAGGCCTATGCCGGCGAGGACTATGAAAAAGTTCTGATCCGCGCGATGCTGGCCTTGTCGAACCTGATGACCACCGGCAACGATTCCAGTGCGTACGCGCTGCAGATGGTCGACAAGCAGCAGCAGATCATCGAGAAGGTCAAAACCAAGCAGCAGAAGCTCATTGACAAGCTGCGAGAGAAAGAAGAGCCGGGCAAAGAGTCGCCGTTCCTGCCCGCGGAAATGGCTTACAAGCAAGTGGCACTCGGTCCGTACATTCGAGCCATGCTGGCCGAGGAATCGCCGCTGACGCTCGACGAAGCGGCACGGGCTCGCGTCCAGGTCGCCAGCTTTGAACCTGGCTTCCGTGATGCGAATGCGGATCTGCAACGAGCTCAATACGAAACGCCGATTGCGCCCGGTCGCGGAGTGCTGTATGTGTTTGCGCTGGTCGGGCGAGGACCGATCAAACAGGAACGAGAAGAGATTGCGACCCACGTTTCGCTGTTCATTGCGGACCGTATCGTCAATGCGTTCTCGAACCGAGCCATTCCACCAACCATCGCACCGGTGAAGGTTCCCTTTGTGGTGAACTTCCCGAGTCGTTCCGAAGGAGTTTCGGTCCGAGTTGACGGACAGCAAGTCGGTACCACGGCCACGATTGTGGATGTCGGAGAGATGGCTGAACGTCAGCAAAAGGCGCTGTATCCGGAGATTATCGCTCGCGCGGTGGCTCGCCGAGTCCTCAAGAAGGGGATCATCTACGCAGCCCAGGAAGTCGCCGACGTGCAGCAAGGAAGCTTGCTGAGCCTCGGGGCGATGGCGGCGGGTGTGGCGTGGGAAGCGACGGAGACCGCAGACACTCGGTGCTGGGCCCTGCTGCCTGATACGATCCAGGTCTTACGCGTGGAACTGCCTGTTGGCGAGCACGAAATCATGCTGCGTCCGATGGGCGGGGGCGGAGAATTGTTGGCTGCCGCCAGCACGAAAGTCACGATCGCCGACGGACACAACACGTATCTGATGGGGACGCTGCCGACGACGCAATTTGTGGGCAAGCTGATCACCAGCGGCGGCGAATAAGCAACTTCTTGTGGGACGGGTTTCCCAACTCGTCGATCTTCCCAGCGCGGAATGAGTCGAAGTCCGCGCGCTGTTGAAGTGCAAAGCGAAGGCGACGGGTTGGGAAACCCGTCCTACGGGAAGACTGGGCTTTGTTAAGCCCGTGTTCGGGATCGCTTTCAAAAATGTTGCGTGATCATCATCATCGCCATGACGTCAAGAGGATCGGTGCTTCATTCGAGGCTCCTGCTTGGCGTGAGAGAGCACGCGATGTCTGCCACGACTTCTACCACTGCACAGCGGGCAATTTTCACTCCGGCTGATCTCGCGGCCCTGGTTCGTGGGAAAGAAGCTTCGCCTGACGAATTGAAATCGATCGCCGATCAGTTGGCGAGGACTTACGAAGGGCAAGTCGCTCCGGAAGCTGTTCGCATGTTCATCGCGCTCGCCAGCGGTTCGAAGATGACGGGCGAGAGTGGTTGGTTCGGTCCGGCTCAGTTGCGATTCAGTTGGACGACGCTGGCCAAGCGTCATGGAATCGATCTGCAGAGTGGAATCACAGCAGAAACGTTCCAGGGTAAGCCGGAATGGTTTGCTCGGCTGGATCGCAATCGCGATGGGGTGATCACTGCTGAAGACCTCGACTGGTCTGAAGCGAACTCGTGGGTACAACATGCGTATCCCGTGAATCGACTGCTGCGGCGATTGGACAAGAAGGGGAGCGGCCGCCTGACGCGCGAAGACTGGGTGGCGTTCTTCGATTCGGTCGCGGACGGTGCCGATGAAGCGACGCTGGAAGGACTGCGCGAGGCGTGGTTGGCAGGGATCTCGATGGTCTATTTTCCCGGCGACGCACCAACTCAGGAACGCCTGTTGAAGGGGATGCTCAACGGGGAACTGGGGGCGTTTGCTGAGGGGCCGCGACTCAACGAGCCTGCTCCTGACTTCACGCTGCAAACACTTGATGGTGGTAAGACGGTGCGACTTTCGGATCGCATCGGTCAGAAGCCTGTCGTGTTGATGTTCGGCAACTTCACGTGTGCTCCCTTCCGTTCGATGTATCCCGGTGTGGATGACGTCTACTGGCGGTTTCGTGACGAGGCCGATTTTCTGGGGGTGTATGTCCGCGAGGCTCATCCCACCGACGGCTGGAAGATGGAATCCAATACGCGGCTGGGCGTGGCGGTGTCGCAACCGACCAGCACTGATGAGCGAAGAGCTGTTGCGCAGCAATGCTGCAGGCTGTTGCAGCCTTCGTTTCCGTGGCTGGTCGACGAAATCGACGACCCGGTCGGTAACGCGTACAGCGGGATGCCGGCTCGATTGTACGTGATCGATTCTGCTGGCAAGGTCGCTTACCAGGGTGGACGAGGCCCCTTTGGTTTCAGCGTGGGCGAAATGGAGCAAGCGCTGGTGATGACGTTCCTCGACGAGCAAGCCCGTAAATAGTCATTAAGTTGTTACGATCTCGATCTGTCGTTCTGGCCGTTCATTTTAGGAGAATGCGATGAATTCACTGTTGCTGTCGATCATGCTGAGTAGCACTGCGGTTGGAGCCGATGCTGCAGGAACGTCTTTGGATGCGGCGGTCGATTCCTATGAACGGCTGGCCACGGTCATCATCGAAGTGCGCCGGACGGAAGATTCGGTCGTGAAGACGATTCTGGTGCAGCACTACGAAGCAGCTCAGGAGCATCTGAAGTCGGCTCAAGGAGGAAAAGACGTTCAGAAGCATCTGGAAGCGGCCGCGACCGAGATCACGTATGTCGCCAACGAAGGGGATAAGCGTGTTCAGGCCATTCGCCAGCGATTGGCCAAAGCGGGCCACACGCATGTGAGCGATGCGGACACGAAGGAAGATTACCTGTTCATCAACAGCAAGGAAAAGAAGGCCCTGCTGGCCGCGGCCAAGTTGATTGCCCAGTTGGGTGATAAGGCCACTTCCGAGCAAGTCGGGGCGGCCGCGAAGAGTTTGACGGAGACTTTCACGAAGGCTGTCGCGGCAGAGTGAGAAGAGGTTTTAGCCACGGATGAACACGGATGAAACACGGATAAGAGGCAAAGGGTCATGTTTGTGTTTGATCTGTGTTTTCTTCGTGGCGGGCCCATGCTGAGGCGAGCATACGTGCTGATGCTACTGCTATTGGCAGGGTGTCAGCAGCAATCGAGCCCGCCGGTCGCGGCACCTTCTGCGACGACTGCCTCTACCGACAAGGCGACGCCGGTTGTCGAGGCGGAAGCGTCGGCGACCGCTGTTGCTGAAGTCGGTTCGGAGCAGACATCACCCTGGTTCGTGAACGTTGCTGAGAAGGCCGGTCTGACGAGAGTGCTGCGTTGTGGCGGGCCGAGCAAAGAGCACATTCTGGAGTCTGTGGGTTCCGGGTGTGCCTGGTTCGACTTCGACAATGATGGCCAGTTGGATATCTTCCTGGTCAATGCGTGGACGTTTGACGAAGAACCTCGCAAGGTCGCGACGAAGGGCCGGAATGCGCTGTATCGCAATCGGGGTGATGGGCGATTTGAAGACGTCTCGGACGCGGCCGGGATCGCTGGTGATGACTGGGGCTGTGGTGTTTGTGCCGCGGACTGCGACAACGATGGTCTGATCGATCTGTACGTCACCAACTTCGGACCGAATCGCCTGTATCGCAATCTCGGCGGCGGGAAGTTCGAAGAGATCTCTGAAAAAGCGGGTGTGACGACACCAGGCTGGAGTGCGGGGGCGGCGTTCTTCGATGCGGATGGCGACGGATGGCTCGACCTGTATGTCGCCAAGTACATCGAATGTTCGTTTGACGATGTCCTGGCGGCACGACGGACCAGTCAATGGCGAGACAAGGCCAAGGTGATGGTCGGCCCGTTTGGCATGGCGGGCGGTCGCGATCGGTTCTTTCACAACAACCACGACGGCACGTTTTCGGACACCACGGATGAAGTCGGCATGACGGACACCGCCGAGTCTTACGGGCTGGGAGTGATCGCGTCGGATCTGGATGGTGACGGCGATGTCGATGTGTATGTCGGCAACGATTCGAATCCGAACTTCCTGTACCGCAACGATGGGCAGGGGAAGTTTACCGAAATCGGTGGTTGGAGTGGTGCGGCGGTCGATGCGGGAGGCCGTCCGCAAGCGAGCATGGGAGTTGACGTGGCCGACTTCGATGGCGATGGCTTGCCCGACATTGTCACCACCAATTTCGCTCAGGACTTCTGCACGGTCTATCAGAACGAGGGACAGTTGTTCTTTACGGATATCTCTGCCGCGTTGAAGATGAAAGAGTTCACGTATACTCAAGTCAAATGGGGCTGCGCATTTTTCGACTATGACCTCGATTCGCGACTCGATCTGCTGATCCTGAACGGCCACATCTATCCGCAGGTGAATGACCATCCAAGCTTACAGGAATCGTACAAGCAACTGCCGACGCTGCTGCACAATGTGAATGGCAAATTTGAGGATGTGTCGAAACGGGCGGGCCCAGGGATGCAGATTGCCGAATCCATGCGAGGCCTGGCGGTCGGCGACTATGACAATGACGGTAAGCTCGATCTGCTGATTACCGCAATCGACTCGCCGCCGTTATTGCTGCGCAACGAATCGAAAACCCCGTTTCATTCATCGACCGTGCGCCTGATCAATCGTCACGGCAGTCCGGCAATCAATGCGGTCGCGCGACTGACTGTGGATGGGAAAACGTTGTGGAATGAGGTCCGCAGCGGTTCGACTTATTGCTCGCAAAGCAGCTTTGATTTGCATTATGGCTTGGGCTCGTCGACGAAAATTGACCAGCTTGAGATCCGCTGGCCGGGTGGTCGCACGACGATTGAACGCGATCTGCCGGCCGACAAGTTGCTGATCTATCGCGAACCTGCAGCCGAGTAGAGATGAGCTGTTGGTGCCATTGGTGTCGCGAGGCAACAGAAACATGACTCAAGATCGCTCGCTCAAGACAACGGAAAGACTTTGCGGTGGCCGAGATTTTCGCCTTGAAGCGACGCCTTCTATCCTGATTGGTGGTGCGATCGGCGGAGCCAGCTATGTTTGCTATGCGACTTTGTTCGATCTGTTGGTAATGCCATCTCTTCGAATTCCAGGCGCACCTATGTGGTCCTATGGACAACAGTGCGGAGTCATGATGGTCGTGGCCTTCTACGTCGGTTGCAGTGTTGGGCTATCTCTGGTCGTCCGACGATGGTGGCTGACACTCATCGCGATTCTCTTTCCGGCCTTGGTTGTGATCGCGATATCCAGGCTTTGGTCATCGAGTTTCGCTGTTTACGGGGCAGACCCTTCGGACTGGATCGTGTTTGTTCCAGTGGTAGTCGGGTCGGCGCTCTGCGTGCCTCTGAATATTGTGCTGTCGATTGTTGGCTATGCACGTCGGGCGAGCCATGGCATGGCATCCTGATCGGGTTGCCGACAAGGTCTTGACCTCCTTTAAGTAGCCTTGTCGCTCCGCGAGAAGAAAGCCGATGAACGTGACGGCGTGATGGCCATTCAGCGCCGACGCAGCAGGGCGCGCGGCTTCGCAGTTGGCACACTTCTCGCGGAGCGAGAAGGCTACTTAAGGCAGCCGTGGCCCGCACCGTTTGGCTTTAAGGCAAGAGATCGGCAATCGTTCAGATTGCAGAGGAGTTTCCGAAGTCTTCAAACTCGCCAGAGCGTGGAGTGCAGCGCATAATCGCTCTCGCGCGAGGGTGCCTACGAAGAAAATCGGCAATTTCATTGAGGAAGACGACATGCTGGGCGAGCGTCGGGTTTCTGCATCTTTCGTCATACAGTGGGCTCAGCGACTGTCGGTGCTGCTGCTTTGCCTGGTTTGCATTCCGGCGAATGCTGACGAGGGACTC
This sequence comes from uncultured Schlesneria sp., assembly GCA_966211735.1. Lineage (GTDB taxonomy): Bacteria > Planctomycetota > Planctomycetia > Planctomycetales > Planctomycetaceae > Schlesneria. The sequence goes on along the minus strand of CBIHQO010000052.1, from coordinate 1,724 downwards.
GATAAGGCGATTCAGCAGATTACGCATCAGCCTCATTTCAAGCAGGCTCACTGGGGGGCGTTCTTCGTCGATCGCAAGAATGGTCAGCCGGTCTACGAGTACAACGTCCACAAGCTGTTTGCTCCGGCCTCGACCACGAAGCTGTATTCGGTTGCTTGTGCGTTGGATGCTCTGGGGGCCGAGCATCGGTTTCACACGCCGGTGGTGCGTCATGGTCAGATCAATGAACAAGGCGAATTGAAGGGCGACCTGATTCTTGTTGCGTCCGGTGATCTGAGCTTCGGTGGCCGGACGACTGCGGAAGGGCACATTGCGTTCAAGAACGCGGACCATACTTATGCCAATGGCAATGCCGACGGGGAACTGACTGAACCCGATCCGCTTGCCGGATTGAATGATTTGGCCAAACAGGTTCTGGCGGCGGGGATCAAGCATGTTCAAGGGGATGTGTTGATCGATGATCGGCTGTTTGATCGAGCCGAATCGTCCGGCAGCGGGCCGACGCATGTGGCTCCGATTGTGGTGAACGACAATGTCGTGGATTTGATTATCGAGCCGACCGAAGTCGGTCACGTTGCGAAGCTGACATCGCGACCGCAGACGTCTGCGATCCATATCGAATCGAAGATCGTGACCGTCGAGCATGGCAAACCACTCAGCACGACGATTCATGATCTGGGGCACGGTCGGGTTTCGATTACCGGGCAGATCCCGCATGGACACAAACCGCTGATTCGAATCTGTGAAGTGCATGATGCCGCGGCGTTTGCGCGGACACTGTTTATCGAAGCTTTGCAGCGGGCCGGTGTGAAGGTCGATGCGCCGACCTTGGCGAGTGCGTCACCTCATCCGCTACCGACGTCTGCCGAAGTGAAGGCGCTGCCGCAGGTCGCGATTCATACGTCGCTGCCGTTCTCGGAATCGATCAAGCTGATCCTGAAGGTGAGTCACAACCTGCACGCCAGCACCCTGCCGTTGCTGGTCGCCAACAAGCACGGGCAACGAACGCTGGCAGATGGCTTGAAGCAGCAGCATGCGTTCCTGAAGCGAGTCGGCGTGGATGTCGACACGATCTCGTTCGGTGGCGGAGCTGGGGGTGCGCGAGCCGACTTTACGACGCCGCTGGCGACCGTCCAACTGTTACAGCACATGTCGACGCGGTCCGATTTTCCAGCCTATTACAACGCCCTGCCCCGTCTGGGTGTGGATGGAACGCTGTCGAAGAACATCGCTCATGACAGTCCGGCTCGTGACAAGGTGCAAGCCAAGACCGGGACGCTGTATTCGGACAATGTGATGAACGGATCGACGCTGATGACCAGTAAGGCGCTGGCCGGATACATGACCACGGCCAAGGGGCGACCGTTGACATTCGCGCTGTTCGTGAATAATGCTCACATTCGCGACGGCGTTACGGCGAAGACGTTTGGAGATGATTTGGGGAAGATCTGTGAGGCGGTTTATCTGCATGAGTGATTGTTGGGGATGGGTGTCTTCAAAGACGCCCTATCACCCAGCGCCGTGAATGATTTGTCACGCTAAAATGAACGCGGGTGTGCCACTGGTTGGCCGCTTCGGACAACCAGTGCCATTGACATCGAAAAGCCCTCTAATAAGGTGCCTCTCACTGGTTTTGAGTTATCGTTGGGTTGCATGCCGCGTAATCCGAAGAGATCACCGTCATGCCCAACTGGCGTCGGGACAGGTTGTAAGAAGCGGGCCAC
>CBIHQO010000051.1:0-15328 GCA_966211735.1 uncultured Schlesneria sp. | reverse complement strand
TGCCCCGCCCTTTTGCGCGTCCGTGGATTGGGGGCTGCCACGCGCGGTGCAACACCTTGAAGAATCTTCCCCGCGACTCTCACGGCTTATCGGCGGATGGTGCCCAGCCAGGGTCAAGGGAACCCCAAAGGCACCAGGGAACCGCGTCCCATCGACTAGACCAACTTGATTGAACTGAACGGCGGCGGGCTCTCCAGGACGTAGCGATACTTGCCGTCTGGTTTCTCCTCGACTTGCCCCAGCATTTCGAACAGCGGAGACTTCAACAGGTTCATGATGTTGAACCTCGTCATCTTCCAGTCGCGGGCCAGTTCGGCCACGTCGATACCGTCGCCGCGTAGCAGCCGGTCGAGTTCTCGCAGTTCGCCTTTCTGTGTGCCTGGTCTCTCTGACTTCATCGTCTTGCCTTCCGTGGTTGACTGAATGAAAACGCGTCCGTGGATTGGGGCCGCAATCGCGTCCTTGCAGCGGAGATCCTTCCCCCCCCTCGACTCTCACGGTTCATCGGCGGATGGTGCAGGTGATTCACCGGCACGGGAACCGCGTCCCTGCGATTCTCTGTCATGTGCGGCCAAGTAAGTCAGTCGCCTGGTCTCAGGGGTGAGTACCCCGCGATCGCGGGCCACGGCGGCGGCAATGTCGATCGGCAACAGTCCGGCTCGCCTAGTCCGAGTCCAGTCCTTCGCATTGGCTTTAATCGTCTCACGAATGATGGCGACTCCCTCCGCGTCACTCTCGGCGACGTAGCTTTGCATTTGTGACTGCAAGGCCGCATCGTCGAGAGAATCGGGATCGACTCCTTTCGCTCGGCACCAGGTTTCGAACTGTTGCAGATCGGTCATGATGATCAACGATTACGCGGTGCGGTACGACTGTTGAGCTTGGCGAACTGCTCGCGGGCGTTCAGTCCTTTCAGGTTGGTGTCCTGGTTGCTCAGTTCGCCTTCGTCGTCTTCCTCCTCTTCGTCGTTGGCTTCGTCCTTTTCATCGGGAACGAACTTGTGACCGCAGTCTGGGCAGGTGACTTCATCCTTTGTCGTCTCTTCGTCCGGCTCAACGTCTTCAGGCTTAGTTGTGTCGACCTTCGGCTCGACAGCTCCGCTGAGTTTCCGAGAATGATTCCCCCCGCCATCGGGCCTGCCCATGTGGGTGATGCGGGAACGGTTGTGCTGCTTCGACATGATTGAATTCCTTTTCGGGTCGACAGTCAAAATCAACCGACGCGACGTGCGTCGATCAAGCATGCGTCAGGTTGTGACGGTAGCTTTCCATCTCCTGCTTTGCGGCGATTGTCCCCTCATTGTTCATTCGCTGCAGCTCGTTGAGATTGTCGAACAATGCCCAAACGTTTCGCAGCCGGATTTCGGCTGCAATCACGGATGGATGCCGAGCCAACCAACCAGGCTCCATTCTGTTCTGCAATTCGATGCGCTCCGCGGGGGCGTAACCCATCGCAACCAACTGCTCGGCGACGGTGGCCTCGGCTTGCTGCTTAGCCTCGTTGGCTCGATTATGAACGTCTCGGACTTCGTCGTAGTATGCGGTTCCAAACTGCAGGATCTTGTCTCGGACGTTCAACTCATCCTGCAGGACCGTCACGCGGTCCATCTTCAATCCATCCATAGCGATCAAGACAGCAGGCGAGACAGGTGATGCTTGCAGGGTGGCAGACCGGCTATCGATCTCCCCCCGCTTCCTGACAATGGCGGCAATCTCCCGTTCGAGTTCGGCATACTTCTGCCTGGTGGAGTCCGAGACTCCCTGGTCACATTCAGGCAATCGAATCATTCGCCATTTCATTTCTTGGACTCCTTACGCTTCGGTTTCGACTTGGTCGACGGACCACGTTGGACCGTCTTACTTTCTGCAGAAAGCGGCTTGCGAGACTTTGATTCAGACGAGCTCATCGCAGCCGGGGCGTCCTCCGCCACAGTTGGCGTCAGCAGGCTGAGTAGCACGGCTGCCCATGCCTGCCATGCACGATCAGCACCACTTGTCTGAGGCTTCTGGGGCTTCATGATCGACCCCCAAAAGAAAAACTCCCCCGCTTTGGCAGGGGAGTCATGTCTAATCGTCCATTCGCAGTAGTACCGCGTCGAGGACCAACAACCACTTCGTCGCGATCTCTTCGTTCAGCTCTACAATCAATTCCACATGCGTAACGCGATTTGCTATTCGAACGAGAGAGGGATACACTCGCGGCCCCGCTCGAATCCCTTCTTTTCCTGATGTTTTCCTGTTTTCTGTGAACACTGCTGACATCTTCGCTACGGTCGGCGACAGCCTTGTCCGCTTCCCAACGCGGATTCAGGATGAAGGTTTCGACCAGGCGATTGATGTACTGAGAAACCGAAGAGTTCACCCCTTCGTTGGCATCGCGGAATGCCACGGTCGGATTCGTGACTCGGACCAACGTCGAATAATTGATGCCCTTGATCGTCCGCACGGAACCGACGCCAGGGAGCTTGGTCCCTTCTTCGGTTGTCCCGGAGATCTCGGGAATCAGTCGGGACGTTTCCTGGATCAGCGGAACCGCTCGATCGCGGCCATTCCGCTTGGCCATGTCCAACAGCGTTGCATAAGTGGGCATGATTCACTTCCTTGTGAACAAAACTCGTAAGTGGGCAACCATGCCCTGGGTCAACAAACACGGTTCAAAACGAGGTCACTTCTTTTCGACAGTGGCCTTGTTCAAGGCAGCAAACTGTTCACGAGCCGAAGGGGCTTCGCCTTCCGTCGACGTCGAGTTTGTCCCGCCGCCTCCGTTGCCCTTCCCCTTGTCCGGAGCTGCCTGGAACTTGACGGGGTCGAGACCCAGCTCGCCGAATGCGGCCAGCTTGTCGGTGGCCTCTTTCAGGGACGCTCGCAGCGAGATCACTTCGGCCTTTAATGCCTCGGTGAACTTCATGCCGGCCAGGAAGTACTTCGCTCCGGTTTCATGGCCGAACATCTCGCAGAAGCCAGCCAGGCCGGTGCTCATTTCTTCTTCGTCGTCATCGCTCTCGGCCGGAGCGTCGTCAGCGGGTGCTTCCTCGTCGTCCCCTTCCGAAGTCTTTTCCTCGTCCTTCTTCGCGGGAGGTGGTTCGTCGCCGTCTGGCTCGCCATCGTCGGCAGGCGCGGCATCGCCTTCGCCTTCCTTCTTCTTGTCATCCGGGGCCGCTTCGAGTTGCGTCCCTTTCTTCAAGAGTTTCTTGGCTGGAGCGGTCAGGCTGCCTTTCAATTTGGGCATGGCTTCGATTCCTTCGAGGGTCAGGCCTTCATTGGCCAGATACCGACTGACAAAAGACTTCAACCGCTCAGGAGCAATCCCCAGGGCGGACAACTTCGGGGCCTCGGTCGATCGACCAAGGACGTAATCCAGGACGCTGCGACCTTCGGACGCCAGCTCATTGGGACGATGGAACAATCCGTTCGGATTGGCCGCGGGATCGTCGACGAAGTCCGCCGCGTACAGTTCCAGGATGCGAGCGTGGGGCAGGTTGTCGACGTTCAGCGGATCCGGGCTGACGAACCGCTGGCGAGTCTCAATGACGTTGCCCGCTTCGTCCTTCAGCTCCGTCACTTCCATGTGCTCGGCCTCGAACAGCTCTTCGGCTTCCCAGTCGTGACAGAACACGATCGACAGACCAGACATTTCCGGAGTCTCGTCGGCGAAGTCCATCACGTAGCCGGCGAGGTCCCCGTCCGGAGCGCGGTGAGCAGCCTTGCTGAACGATAAATCCCCATAGACCTGGTCGCCCTCGTAGCGAACGTCTGTGATGACGCCCAGGGCTTTGCCGGTACCGTCCTCACACCAGTCGGGATGGGTGAATCGGCTTTTCAATTTGCCCTGCTCGATCGCCAGATCGGCGATCTGCTGCAGCATCACATCGTCGACCCAAAAGTAGTGCCCCAGGGCTTCGCCGCGGGAACACAGCGAGATTCGACGCAGCATCCCCTGGCCGAACAATCCGCCGGCTCGATCGACCAGCAGCGTTTCCTCGTCCGGTTGGTCCGTATTATCGACTTCCGATAATCCGATAATTTCCCGACGTGGTGGCACGCGGTCGTATTTCGAGGCCTGTTTGAGAGCGGGTTTCAAACTCATAGCGCGAGGCCTCCGCCGGTGGGAAGTGACGACAACGGATTGCTGTTGCCGAGCTGCTGCGGATCGCTGGCGATCTGGATGATCTGAATCACTTTCGGATCCAGAGCGATTTCGTTGTCGATCAGGAACTTTTGCTGCTCTTTCAGACGCAGCATGTCGCTGAACCAGTCGCGGCCGGTTCTCTCGAGGTAAATGTCCTCCCAGTTCCCCAGGCCGGATTGAATCGCCTGAATGTCGGCGTTGATCTCCTGCGTCGGGTTCCAGTAGGGCGTGCCGGCCGGATGCCAGTTGAACGGGATCTTGGCAATGTTGCCGTTGGCCGGCAGCTTCAAGCGGCCCTGGGCAATCCACTGCACGATCTTCCATCGCGTGATCGGCCGCAGCACGTTCATCACGAGGTTTTTCCGCTTCGTCTTGCAGCTCTCCAGGTACAGGATCAGAGCCGCCCGCTGGCCGAAAAAGTTGGTCAAACCTTCGTCGTAAAAACAGAGCGGAATATCGAGACTCTTCAAAGCGAACCCGATTGTCGATTTGAAGAATTCGAACGTGTTGGGACTGGGCGAATCGTCGTTGAGGAACTTCATGTCCTCGCCGGGATCCAGTTCGATCTTCAGCGGACCACGGCCGAAGTCGACTTCATATTTGGGGCCGACTGGCGTGCTCTCTGCGTCGTCATCCCCTTCCGTCTCGTCGTCGCTGGAATCGACCTGCGTCGTGTTGCCGAATCCGTCCAACGCGGCCGACGTGAAGACGACACCGAACGCGGTTCGCAGCTTCGCGACGGCCTTGGTCAACGACTGCCACTCGTAGGCATCGCAGAAGTCACTCAGGCCCGCTGTGATCAAGCCGATGCCGCGGACCTGGTCGGAACGCTCGTTTGGCCAGTACGCGTGGAAGCAGACGCCGTCTCGGGGCAGATTGCGGGGGTTCTGATAGCCGCCGTAGGGCATGCGATCCCAGACGCGATAGCTCAGGGCCTTGCCGAAGTTGTCCATCCAGACGCCCTGGACTTTCGTCCCGTCGATCGCCACGCCGATTTCATCGCGCAGCCGATCGGTTTCAATCTGTTGGATCTGGCCCGTCTTCAACATGGCCAGCAGATGATCGCCACCGATCACGGCGCGAGCTTCCGTCATGCGGACGATGCGGTCGAACGTGTGCCGGCCGGTGATGTCGCAGTTTTCCGGCTCGTTCGTCCATTCCTCCATCAGGTCCTGGACGTCGGTATCGAATGACGTCTTGGTCTGACAACTGAACGAATGCCGCGAGACGAAGTCCAGGTGTTTGCCGACCGCCCAACGTGCGATCGCAAAATTGCGCATGCAGTCGTTCGCCTGGGCGACCAGCATTTGACGCATCGCCGGGTTCAGCTCGACATCCTCGGAACGGATGTTGGGGCTCACCTGTTTGCGGCGGTCGGTTTGGTCGACAATGTCATAACCGAGCGACGTCTGTTGTTCGCTGGGCATGACATTGAGGCCGAAGGGATTGAGTCCGCTCATCGGGAAAGGTTCCTGATGTTGACGGAGGAAACTCGGGGCTTGCGGATCCGTTGCGTGTCGTCCTCACGCATGAGCTGCTGCAGCTCGGTGCGGACTTGGTCCAAGTCAACCGAGACCGAAGTCCCGTCGATGTTGGTGGAAGTCACTCCGGCCTGCAGAATCTTCCGGAGCTGGGCGATGCGTGCGGTGTTGTCAGCCATGTGAGGTAAAACAGGGGAAGCACCGAGCGTCGGTCAATCCCCCTTTCGTCACATTTTGATGACGTCGGCCTTTTTCGTTTTCCGCCGCTTCTTGCGGACAGTCAGCTTCAGCCCCGTATTCTTCAACGAGATCCCGCCCACATAGTCGGCCAGCATCACGTTGCCGACGACACCGTCCCAGTGCTCGTTGTCGTTCTGGTTCGGCTTCACCAGCCACTGATCGACGACGCGGCCCGTCTTTTCGACCTTCACGCGTGTCACGAATTCGCAGCACTGATGAGTGCCGAACGTCGAGTGATATCGCGGATCCGTTCCCCACAGGTACAACGCACCTGGTTCGCACGGGCGATAGGTCGGATCGTCGGCCGGCCGCGGCCCACCGGCTCGCCACCGATTCGCGACGAACGTTTTGCAAGAGTTGACGTCGATATAAGTGATCGTCCCCCCGGGCGTGGCGGGGTCGACCGCTTCGTACCAGTTAAGCCCGACCCGCTTCGTCTTTTTCTTGTCGTGCTTTCGCTCGGCGAACGCGGTGTCCGTTGTCTTGACGCCGACACCAACTGACGGCCGCAGGATCGTTTTCCATTTCTTCTGGCCAGCGATCCAGGACGGAATCGTCCGCCGGACCTCACCATCGCCGACGTCGACGGCCGCGGCCGTGATCCGATGCACGCCCCCTTCCGCGTCCAGCCAGTCACGTGCCAACAGGTACTCACACAGATCTTTGAGGGCCGCTCGGTGGATGGCTTCGCGATTCTTGAGCTGCGAGTACTTCTCGGACAGCTTTTGCACGAGGCGAGTTTTACTGATATCCCGACGCCCCTGTTCGGGCCAGACACCATAATCGATCACGTAGCCGGTGAAGTCCGCCGTCCAGGCAATCACGACATACCAGAACGATTCGTCCTGGGTGTCGATGTAGCAGGTTAGCTTGGCCGCGTTGGTTGGGACTTCCTGGTGCTTGAGCCCGGACAGTTTCAGGATCACGTCTGTCAGCTCGAGCTGCTGAGCATCGCCAGGTGCGACGTACAGTTGCTGCTGGCACTCGGTGCTGAAAACTTCCTCACCCTGCAGGATCAGGATGTTGTACGCGTGCTGCAGCGCCGACAGCTCACATTTCTTTTCGCTGAAGCAGTGTTCCCAGGTGACAACGCCGCCGGCGTCGGCCTCCGCACGTCGCGACCGATACAGTTCGGTCGCGTTCCGCATCGCTCGTTTCTTGTCGCCAGAGACCTTCGGATCGAAGTCTCGCAACACGCGGGCGTAGTCAGTCAGCCAGAACGTTTCGTGAGCGTCGGGCCAGACCTTGACCATCGGCACGATCTCGCCGCTGAACGACGGGAACAAATCGGGATCCGCCAACTGCTGCATCAGGTCGTTGGGCTTGAACAGCGTGCCATTGACGCAACCGCCGATATCTTCATCGTGCCCCCCCAGCATCATCACACTGTGCTGCAGGGCGTCGATTCGTTTCTCGACTTCACCAGGCGAACGAGCTGTCTGCCTGGTCTGCAAGTCGTCGGCCAGCCACCAATCGGGCCGGATATTTTCGCCCGTCGGCAAAGTGCGGACCAGGCCGTTCAATGCCCCCGTGATTCCGAAGGCCGAGACAATCCCGCTACTGGCCTCAGAACCCTCGATCGACGGCAGCCAGATCTCCTCGGCCGTCCATTGGATCCTGGTCAACTCGCCGTGATAGCACTGCTGGGCGCAACGCTGATTGCGGCCTTCCAGGCGACGGACCGGATAGCAGATTTCCGGGAAGTCTTCGAACAGCAGCTCGTTGGTCTCGAACTGCGTCTTGACCATCCGCAGCAGGTTCACCGCCATGCGTTTGTTGGCAGCCAGGAACGGGATGAAGTGGCGATGGCCATACTTCAACGCCCAGATCACAGTGCCGACGGCGATCGAGGTTTTCGCGAAGCCGCGGAACACACAGTTCCAGACTTCCAGGCCGTCGATCACGCTCGACTGCATCCGCTCGATAATCTTGCGGTGGTCAGGACTGAAAGGACTCTTGCCGGTCGACCGCGGATAGTAGACGCGGAGGTCCTCGAACAGATCGTAACGGCACGCGGTACGACGGCCCTGATCTTTGACTGCGGGCAAGTCGCCGATCTCCGAGACCGATTCGTAGTTCTCACGACTGCGAACGGCCGCGTTGTTGCGATGCTTGATCGCTGCCGCAGCCTTCTGGTCCAACGTCCGTTCGGCCATTGGTTACTCGGCCTTTGGAGTCTCGATCTTCGTCGTCAGGACCTGAGACTGCACAGCGCCCGCAGTGCCGGCAGATGTTCCGGTGAGAGCTGGCAATTTCGCCGCCCGGGCGGACTCTTCGGCGACGATGATCGCTTCCAGCTCAGTGTCAGCCGTTGCGTCCACCTTTACGTCTGCCGCGGCCTTGGCCAGTCGCTTCGCTCCAATGCCGAGCAACTTGAACATCGCGCACAGCACGGGCCACGATCGCAAGTTGACAGTCGGCTGAACGGACCAGGACCCGCCGGGCGTTCCCTTAGCCTTCTGGACGCTGCCCTTCAGGCGAACGGTGATGTCCACGTCGTGACTGCAGCCTTCCACCAGGGTGGCTTTGTCTTTTTCGAGTTGCTTGCCCTTGAAGGCTCCCGCGATCGCGATTCGTTCAACTGCGGTCAGGTCGGTCATGATTAAGCCCTTTTCAAACTCTTCAAAATGGCCGCGACACGTGGTTGTCCGATCGACAGGCCTGACTGACACAACTGCCTGGCGATCGCCGCGCTGTTGAGCGTCCCGTTCGATTCCCGATGTAATGCCAGGACGCGTGCCCTGGTCGATCGACGTTCCGCCCAGGCATCCGCCTCGGTTTCTTCGCTGTCGTCTGACTCGACCGGTTCTGGCTTCGTTCGATGGCCACGCTCTCGCCTGGTGAAGGCCGCGACGAATGGATTGACGTCGACACCACTGAGGCGGGAATAGCGTTCGGCCAGCAATCGAGCTGCAGCCCAGAACCGAGGACCTGGCGACCCGTCCCGCTGCCGCGAGTCGGGTAGATTCAATTCGTAGTTCTCGGCATCCACCTTCAACTGATCGACGGCGATTTTGAATTCCGCACCGGCGGTGTCCTGCCATCGCACTTTGTCTGACGTATCAGCCAGGTTGACGACGACCACCACCAGGCCGGCAGGTACTTCCGCGTCGTCGGAGTTGGCTTGGTTCGCCAGATCCTGAACCAACTGCAGGGCCTGGCCGAACGTGATGGCTAGCAATCTCGACTGACGCATCGATCGATCCAACAAGAGAAAAGAACGCGGCCGAGGTCGGTCCCTCGGCCGCTATGTTCACTCCACCCAGACCCATTGCTGAGTGCAGTAATTTCCGTGACAGACACGACGCAGTTCATAGTGCGGAGGTGCCTTGACTGGTTTTGCTAGGGCAACGATCTGCGTCGGCTTCTTCGCCGTCACATTCGGGGGCCGTGATGGGCTGATCGCAGCCAGGCAAAGCGATGGCATCGCGGTCCGTTTCGCCGGTCCGCAGTTCGAACAATCGCAACCCGGGTCGCCGCAGTTGTGGTCTGTCTTTAGCGGACAGTTGAGACACTTGCAGGGCTGGCCGAGTTTGCAGACGTAGTTCTCAGCGGTCCGTCCCTGGGCGATCGCGGAGACATCGAGCCGCGGGCCGTCGTTGACGGTGGCAGCAGGTCGCCCCGCGATCGCCCCCACGGATAGTTCGGGCAGTGGATCCGCGGCATGAGCGAAAGTGCAGGCACAAGCCAGCAGCGCGAGAGTCAGCACGAAAACGACGACGGCCATTTCACGACGGCCGGCAGAGTTGAGCAGATAGAAATTCTTCATGACTTCGAACCTCCGAAAGAGCGTTGAGCCACCCGGAACGGATCGACCGCTCGCTGGTTTTGTGGTTCAACTGGTTGCACGCGAACGGCCTTGCGGGGCCGCAGTGGACTCAGGTCGAGATCCTGAGCGGGGAATCCGACGAACGAGCTGAAGGCCCAGCAGTCGCCCGTCTTGACGATGTACTGCATCGTCTTCAGATCGATCCAGAAGCCCCCGGGCGGTTCGCCCTGCATCGGGGCTGGATGCGCGTCAGGTCCCCAACTGTTGAGCACGTACCAGTACGGCTGCCGGCCGCTGCCGTCATAGCCGACGATACACATGCAGTGGCCCCAGTTCGCATCGTGCCTGGCGACCATGCGGCCGTCCTGGGGGCGAATCGTGTTGGTACCAAACTGCGAACTGATCGTGACCGGATACCCGTTGCAGATGGCATCGCGGACATCGTCCGGTGTCTTCATCTGAGCGACGGTCTGGACCTTGAACGCGGCTGCCGCTTCCTTTGCCCACTGTGGAGGTCCTCGACGTCCCCAATCGCGAGCGTTGCTGGCGTTGTACGTCGGACACTTCGGATTGTCAGAGGGAAGGACTCCCAGCTTGTTCGCCGCCTCAGCCGCGTAAGCGCCAACACTCCCGTCGCCGGTGAAGTGGCTGCCATGTTCGCCGCCGATGTCGATGCGCGAGGCGCCGTAGAGGTACATCGTCGAGACCCGATGGAAATCGCCGTTCGGCGGTCCTCGATTCATCTGCACACACTGCACGAATTCGACAGCATGAGCGGTCCCGAAGCTGACGCAGTCGCCGATCAGTTGCGGGATGTTGGGCAGGTGGCCACCAGTCACAGCAATCACATCGTCCCACAGGCGGACGTTGCGTTTGCTATTGTCCTGGCCATCCGCACCGACGATCAGGAACGGTGGCAGGCCCTGGGCGACAATCTCCGCTTTCTCAGCGTGATCGGGAGCCAGGCCCAGTTGGGCGATCGGGACCGAAGGGATTGAATCCGGCCGACTCGCGACCTGATGCAGGTTCAGCCAGGCGACCAAGAGCAGCCCGGGCACAAATGCCAGAGCGACATATCCGAGTTTGCGAAGCATCCTTGCCCCTTCGATCATATTGAGAGCTGAGACCGCGTTCCTTCACGGTCTCGTTACTGTCTGCACGCATGCACAGCAGCTGTGTTACTTTGCCTGGATGACGGGACCGCGGACCGTAGAGCCTTCCAGCCGCATTCGCTCGATCACATTCAGGACCGAGTCTTGATAATTCCGCTGCCCGTCAATCTTGTAGGTGCCGTAGTACATCGATCCGTGCTTAACATCCTCTTTGACAGAGTTGCGTTCTCTGACAACGGCGATGCTCTTCGTCTCACGCCAGTTTTGGCCCGATGACTTCCAGAGAATGTCCATGTGTTGCTCGTAGATTTCAAACAACGTTTCGGGGTCGGACTCGACCTTAAGGCAGAGCCGTGTCCCACTCCCGCTATCAACGTACGAGTAACTAATGGTCCGCGATTTGACCGGAGGGCTGGCATCCAGGGCCGATAACGAAACGAGACCACAGACACAGGCAATCAGCAACGCGAAACGCATGAGATCAATCCTTTGGGGATGACGGAGAAACAGAACGACTACTTGACGCGACGCAAACCGGCCTCAACCTGGTCGAGAGTCATTTTCCAATCCGCGGCCGTCTTCAATTGACCGGCCTTCCACATCGACCCGACTTTGGTTGCGATCGCTTCGCGGGCTTCCGTCCAGGGCGGGCCGCTGCAACGATCCATCGCCGCTCCCATTTCGGTCACCAGACTGCTGGCCAACGCCAATGAACTGAGAGCCTGGCCGGCGGTGTCTTTGTCGTACTTGCCGGCCGCGATCGAGCTACTGATGCCGGCACAACCGTTTGCCAGGCAAACGGCTTCCGAGGCTCGATTCGGTGAACTGACCTGCATCGCCGCGTTGTAGACCGACAGCGACAAGCCAGTGAGAGGGATCTCCGGGGCCGGAGCTGGTCCAGGTGTTGGTCCTGGTGGGGTTGGCGCGGGAGGCGCAGGAGCTGGCCCCGGAGATGGATTCGGACCCGGCGTCGGGACCGGGCCTGGAGGCACCGGTTGCGGGCTGGGCTGTGGCGGGGCGGTCCCCGGAATGTGCAACGGATGATGCGCGGTCGAGTGACCGTCCGCATTGCTGACCGTGAGAGTGACCAGGTAGTCGCCGCCGTACGATGCCACGATGGTCGATTCACCGGACGGCGAGACTTTCAACTGACGACGGCCGCGGATCTCCGGCGTGATCTCCCAGGAGAAATGCAGCGGTTCGCCGTCCGAGGACGCGGCCGACAGTTCGATGATCTCGCCCAGGATCGCTTGTTCCGGTCCTGTGATGACGGCCTTCGGCACTGCGGCCGCGGCCGTCGAACCGATCACGAGGCATGCCAGGAGCATCAGCCCCGGAAACTTCAAAATGTCCGGATCTTTGATCTCCGGGCTGGAATTTTGCGCAGGAACGAGGGGTGTCAGGTCGAGTCCTGACGGTCGCGGAACGGTCCGATCGTCGGTTTTGAGCGAATCTAGGGCTGCCAAAACGTCAGCCAGGCTGTTTGCGTGGCCGATTTTCATCAAAACCCCCGCCGCCAGCAGCAAACCGACCGCCGCCGCCTGGGCTTGAGTACTGGGCACGATCTGCAGCCAGCCGGCCAGCTCGACCAGCAGGCCCGAGGTTCCGACCAGGTAGACGCGGTCGCTCCAGATTGTGACCGCCAGCGATCGGATCCCGACAAGAGCCGCCTGGACAGCGGTCAGCAACGAAGTGAGAGACATGGGCATCCTTTCCCAGGGGGGACCGACAAGCGGCCTCTGAAGTCGCACGTGCATGTGCTAAAGTGAGGGGGCCACACCAAGGTCGGACAGCGTCCTTGCTATCCGACCTCGGAAGTCACTCCCAGCGACTGGCGAGACCCATAACAGGGGAAGCACCCTGCGTCGGTCAAGCCCCTTCGGAAAAGAGGCATTGGATGCCGTTCGATCCGCACAAGTACCACACGTACTCAATCCGCCGACCGAAACCAGAGCTGGGGCAAATCCGCCAGCTCGCAAGTGCGCTGGGCACGACGCCAGCGCGACTGATGAACACGGTCTTTCAAGAGAACTTGCCCAAGCTCCTCAGAAAAGCGGGCATCATCAAAACTTGAAGGCCAACCCCGTCACTCGCCCGACTCACCATCGGGCTGAGTGATCTCCACCAGCTCCTCTCGCAAGATCTTGATCCCGCCAGGAGCTTCCACTCCGATCCTCACGTTGCCTCCGGCAACGCGAACGATTTTGACGATGATGTCATCGCCAATCAGGATTCTCTCATTCACTTTTCGATTCAGTACTAACATCTAGGTTCCTTCCATTTGCTAGATCCAACAACAAACAACTACCAACGCCACGATTCATCAGGCCACCAGTCCAGGTCGGCCATTGGCGTGTATTCTTGCAACCAGGCATCTGCCAGTTGCTCCTGTCCCGCCGCGAGCAGAGATTCAATCCAGCCCATCGCGAAAACCCGGATCATGTCTCGGTGCGCGTGCTGATTCTCCGGCGTCCCTGTCGGGTACAGATGCCGCATGCAGTCCAGGAACTTCTCTTTCATCTTTTCGATCAACATGAGCGGGATCCTAAAACATCGACGTTGCGAATTTGGTGGCCGAATTGGATTGTGATTCGCTGGCCGGCACGATCGGAGACGTGACGGGCTGGACGTCGGTCGTCCACAGCTTGTTGATCACTCGCAACGAGCCTTCGATCGAGACGATCATTGTCAGCAGTGTGTACGACCGTTCGCCGTTAGGCTTCAGGTTGTGGTCCCTCGCAGCCCGCTTAGCCCCGGCAATCGACCATTCGTCGTACTTGTCGGGATTGGCAATGAAGTCATACGCGGCCGGCAGTCGATAGCCGACGGGAAGGATCACGGCATCGGTGTAGGTCAGTGATCGAGTCAGCCACATCATTCACCCTCCCGGACTCGATCGAACGCGGCCTGCGGATCCTGCGCTGAAAGTTCAGCCAGGTTGGGCGCGAGTGCATTCATTGCGTCCCAGGCCCAGGCACGATGCTTGTGTCGCTCGCTGCTGAAGTACTGGATTTCGGTGAGAGACTTCAGGCATTGTTTCAATGCGGCATCGTTGATCGGCGGAACGTCGGCTTTCGGGATGTACACGATCCCGTCGATGATGACTTCTGGCATTCGGAACTCCTGCGTGCGCGGACCTTCGGCTGGCCGCTCGGTGTCGGTTTGGAATCAGAACGATCGAATTAGGACGCGAGCCGCTTGGCCACGTGGGTGAGGACTTCGATGCGCAGGCTGTCGGCATTCCGGGTGTGTTCCCAGGTCGGATACCGCGCGAGCTTGGTCTGCAGCTCGGCCGGCAATTCGAACTTGGTCACGATCTCCGGAATGGTCAGGCCCTTGACCTCGGCCTCCCATTGGAATTCCATCTGCCGGAGACGACCCTCTCGTGCACGGAGATGATCGTCGGCAGTTGACGCGGATTGCGTTCCCTGGGCCGCCAGCGGACGCTGTACGGCTTCGGGCTTGCGGGGAAAGGCGAGTCCCCAGTCTTCACGTTGCGACGGGTGCGCATTGCGAAGGGCGTAGCAGAGAGCCCCCTCTGGGCGAGAGAACTCGGATTGGTGATCTTGCCACCAGGCGACAAGATCGAGCACGTCTGACGGTTGCAGACCATGCTTTCGGCAATCGGAGACGGAGCGTCTCCAATTCGAAACTCCCGCCAACCTCACCGCCGCCTCCGCCGCCGTCCACTCTGGGGTGGGGGCGGGTTGGGTATGGGCAGGGGAAGAAGAGGCGGGGTGTTTGGCAGGGTAGTTGGGCGGGTATTCCGTGGGGTGATTGGGCGGGTATTCCGTGGGGTGATTGGGCGGAAAACCCGCCCAATCCCTTTTGACGACCGCCTGGTTCACATAGGCCGGAATTACCAACCACGCCGTCGCCAACCGACGATTGGCCGGTTGGTCCCAATGTAGCCATCCCGCCTCGACGCATTTCTGAATCGCTTCACTGACGGCATCCTTCCCGCGGTTGAATCGATCATAGAACGAGCACTGCCAGAACGTCGGTGCGGAGGTGTAGTCCCGCTTGTCTTCGGTGGCCACAACTTCCATCAGGATCGCGTAGCCCAGCAGACCGACCTCACGCGCGACGGCGTAGTGCGACATGACTCGAATCGCATGGGCGAAAAAGAACGGCGGGCGTTTCGGGTACGCTTGGCCGTAGGGTAATTGTCGATCCATCGGTATTTCCTTCAGGCGTCCCGCCTGCTACTCGTGAGTGCGAATGATGATGTTGTCGTACACGCGATCGCCGTGAGCGAAGATCGTCAGCCGGATTCGCGCGTCGTAGTCGACCGGCCCAAAACAGGGGCATTCGATCTGGTCTCTGGCTTCCATCTCGTCTCGTTGCATCAGCGTGAGCTGTGCTGATGCCGAATCGAGTGCAACTGGATCAGTTAAGTCACGGCAGTCGTTCATTTGATTCCTTTCAAAACTGCGGTACTGAATCAATGGGGTCGTAGTCGGTGAAGCGCATCGACTCTTTCCGCCATTGCAGGTTGACGACTCCGGTCGGGCCGGAGCGGTGTTTAGCCACGATGATTTCCGCCAGGCCTGGGCGGTCGTCCGGAACGTAGTGTTCGGGACGATGCAGAAACATGA
>CBIHQO010000050.1:0-15527 GCA_966211735.1 uncultured Schlesneria sp. | reverse complement strand
GCGCAAGCGCCACACGTCGAACCCGAAAGCGACGCTGTAGCTGGCGAGAAAACAAACGACGTTAACGTTGGGCATCCACCGAATCCCAAAACCGACCGCAACTGCACCAAAAAGGTGGGTTGGGGAGTTTACCGGAATGACCAAGGGAATCGTAGTGGGAGAAGGGATAAGGGGAATTGCAAATTGCAAATTGCAAAATGAAAATTGGAAAACCAAAAGCAAGACGGGTCACAACGCCTCCGTTACCGCTGCGTTCAATTTGAAATTTGCATTTTGCAATTATCAATTTGCAATCAGACTTCCTTTTTTTACCGGGCCTCGGATTCCAACCCATAATCGCTGATCTTCTTATGCAGCGTATTACGGTTGATCCCCAGGCGCGTCGCGGCTTTGGTCTGCGTTCCCTGGCAGGTTTTCAGAACTTGCAGGATCAGTTCGCGCTCGACCAGTGACACCACTCGCTCGTGAACATCCGATGCTTCCTCTCCGGCCTCAAGCAGACCCAGCGTGACCAATTCACTGCACATCGACTTAATCCCGCCGGAGCGTGATCGGCTGAGTCGAATCGGGGCCAGGCCGCGCACGTGCGACGGGAAGAGCGTGAGGGTCAGCGTGTCGCTCGTACTGAGCACCGTCGCTCGTTCGATGTAGTTCTGGAGTTCACGTACATTTCCAGGCCAGGCATACGTGCGGAGCATCGAGATCACGTCGTCGGCGATTTTCGGAGCAGGCCGGTTGTTCGCGAGTGCGTATTTCCTGGCGAAGAACTGGACCAGGGGCCCAATGTCTTCGGGTCGCTCACGCAGCGGCGGCAGGTAGATGGGCACCACGTTCAGGCGGTAGTACAAGTCCTCACGGAAGCGGCCAGAGTCGATTTCATCCAGGAGGTCGCGATTGGTCGCGGCGACGATTCGGCAGTCGACCCGGATCGTTTTTGTGTCCCCGACGCGTTCGAACTCTTGCTCCTGCAGGACACGCAGCAGCTTGACCTGCAGCGTGTAACTCATCGAATTGATTTCGTCCAGGAAAATGGTGCCGCCATGGGCCGCTTCGAAACGGCCGGTGCGGTTTTCGTGCGCGCTGGTAAACGCACCCTTCACGTGTCCGAACAGTTCACTTTCCAGCAAGCTTTCGCTGAGGGCGCCGCAGTTCACGCGAATGAAAGGGCCGGAAGCGCGAGGGCTGAGTTCATGAATTCCTCGGGCAACGAGCTCTTTCCCGGTCCCTGTTTCTCCCAGCAACAGCACCGTGGCAGTCGTGGCAGCCACCTGCTGCGTCAGCCGGTAGACCTCACGCATCGCAGGGCCATCGCCAATCATTCCGTTCAGGACCGGCATCTCATGTCGGCCCAATGTCGTCACATCCCGCTCTGCCATTCCGTCGTCCCTCACAGCATTACGCTGAAGTGTCGCGCTGTCGTGCACGCAATAGGGGCATTTTAGGCGAGTTTAGAAGGCGTCGGCAATGCTCTGGACTGCTGTAAATCAAAATTAACACAGAAATAGTTACCGAATAGCGTGTTTATGGGGCATGTGGCTTTCAAAGTGAGCGTGTATCAGGCGGTCAGACGGGCCGGCTGGATCGATCGGCGGCGTTCGGGCGGCCGAAGGCCGATCGCCTTGATGATCTCGCACGGTTCTTGAGCATCTAAACCGTCCAGCGGACGAATTGTACGCCTGTTTGCGTTCTCAGCTGTTCGACAACAGCCGGCGTCGAAGAAAGATCTTCGCGAGCGCGCCATCGCACTTCGCATCGCAACGTCAGGATTCCTTCGCCCTCGACGCCTTTGTACGCGACATCCCAAGTCCCAAACTTGTAGCCTGCCGCGACTAATTTCTTGCGGATCTGGTGTTCGGTAGGACCATTTGCTGTCGTCCGAATCGCGAATAAGGCTCGATGATTTTGAGGGATTTCGGGTTCAATCTTTTTCAAAGCCCACAGGACCAGCATCGCCAAGACCAATGTTGTCAGGCCCAATCCAATTTGGCCTCCCCCCAGGCAAAGGCCGATAATGGTTACTAACCACAGAGTCGCTGCTGTGGTGACTCCCTGGATCATCCGGGGACGCCTGATGATGGCTCCTGCTCCAATGAAGCCCATGCCGGTCAAGACTCCCAAGGGGAGTCGCATCAAATCGAGCATGATGAACGAATTTGGCGAGCGACCGGCCGTGGCCAGTAGCAGATTGACCTGGATCATCGAGACCGAGGCCGCCAGGCAGACCAGGATTGTTGTTCGCAGCCCCGCCGACAGGCCCCGCTCTGCTCGGTTGACGCCGATCACCGCACCGGCGATGACGGTCAAAAACAGTCGCCAACCGATATCGTACCATTCCAGTGTCGTGGGCATGCGGATCTCCAGTTGCAGGTGTTTCCGGCCATACTGGCGTCGCCGGCACCATTGTCAAGACGCGCCAAGGTGGGTTTTGTCTCGAAGTCGCACGCCGCGTGGACTGCTTCCCCAAAGTGACAACATGTCACTCTGGGCGCTGTCCTGTCAGTCGCAGCGACAATCCGCAGGCAATAACTGCCGAAGCGCAAGATCCCGGCTTGATGAAGATGACTTTCCAGGCATCGTAACGGCGATCCGCTCGAAGGTCCGGTTGACCGAAACGGGGGGCACAACTAATTTGCAAGCTCACATCTGTTCACTCCATTTCTCTGCGCGGAGAGCGCTGTGCGCGTTGGCTTGACCGTCAAATCGGGACTCGCACTGGCCGGCTTTGCCTGCCTGTCGATCGCCGTATTGATTGTGAAATCAGCACTGGCCGACGATACGGAAGCGCGTGAGCGCGTGATTCTGATGACCAATGGCCGAGTTCTGACGGGGTTTGCTTCGCGCAATGCCGGCGGCTGGCTGGTTGAACAGTCGAACGGCCGCGTTCAGGTTCCCATCGAACAGGTGAACGTCGTCGCGAATAATCTGGCGGACGCCTATCGCAAGCAGCGAGACGCCGTGGTTGAGCCAACACCCGCCACACACATGGCTCTCGCGCAATGGTGCATCTCGTATCGATTGCACAACGAGGCGCGCGATGAACTTCGAAAGTGCATGAAACTCGATCCAGAACACACGTCCGCTCGCAAGCTGTTGCGCAGACTCGATGACATGCTGGATCCGCCTGAAATAAAGAGCTCACTCAAAGATCAATTGGTGTTGAAGTCGGGAGATGGCTTTGTCGTTCCCGATGCCGAGTCGCTGGGAGGGCTTTCGAACGAAGTGGCTGCTGGCTACACGCTGCGAATCCAACCGCTGTTGATCAATAAGTGTGGCAATGCGTCTTGCCATGGAACGACGACCCCGGCCGAAAAACCGGAAGGGTTTCATCTGATTCCCGTTCGCCCTGGCACCAACGGTCATCGAATGTATACGGAGCGAAATCTCGCCGAAGTCCTGCGGTATGTCGATGTGCAAGAGCCATCGCTCAGCCCGCTGGTCGCGATTCCGCAGGGGACTCACGGTGGTACCGCGGGAGTGTTCCATGGTGCGGCAGGCAATACTCAAATCAAGATGCTGCGAGCCTGGATCAAGACGGTTGCTCAGGAAAAGAAAACCGAAGAAGAAGAACTGCAGGATCGTCCCAGCATTGTGGCCAAGAAGCGTCGACCGACCGCGGAAGGACGAGGAACTCGTCCCGATCCACTTGATGATCCGGACCAGCCGACGGCGATCGCGGCCGGAACGGGCGCCCCTGGCGCCCATAGTCCGAACGAAGCTCGTCGAGCCGCGATGTCGACCAAGCCGGAACAAGTCGCTCACGAAGCGGATTTGACAGCGACCTCGAAGATCGGACGCCCTTCGAAGTTGGGAGGCCGTCCACAGACGTTACTACACGGCGAAACATCGTTGTTGCCCGCTCAAAATGAGAGCGGCGCAGCGACCGAGCGCAAGCCGACGAACGACTTGAAAACGAGTTCATCGGAACGAGCTGAAGATCAGCCCAGCGATGATCCCTTCGATCCCGACATTTTCAACCGACGCTTTCACAGTCGCCCGCGACGCTGAATGAAACGGATTTCAGGCGTAGAGGAATGATGATTATGCACAGTGTTTCAAATCACCAGGCATCGGCCACGAAAATGGGTGCCAAGTGGCTGCTACTCTGCCTGGCTTTCGTATGGCTGGTTGGTTGCATGGGTTTGGGCAAGACCAAGTCTGCCCGTGATCCGTTCGCGTCCACGAAGTTCTCCTGCGGTGAAGAGATCCCTGCCAGCAGAACACCGTCGCCACCGCAAAGCGCTCGCGCTGTCAAAGATTTCTGATTGGTGGTTTGATCGGATCAGACTCGGATTGCCAGGCGCGTCGCGCACCAGACTGTCATAGCGGTGTGAAGAACGACCGCTGCCCACAAGATCGGTTGAGATAATCCGTGGGCGATGCCGGCATAGGCCAGGACACTCGCGGCCCCAATGTTGTAAGCCAACATCGCCGTGACCACAGTGCGCGCGGCGCGCAGCTCTTTATCGAGCTGCGACACCCAGCAGGCAATCCCCAACGAAAACAGCCCCGCCCCACCGAGTCGTACGACGACCAGTACTGCGGGGGGCCCAATCGAATCGCCTGTCAGCAGAGTGACCACCAGCACCGGAAAACAGAGCAGGCCCAGCCCTGCTCCGAGTTCGATGAATGCCGACGCGATGAGCAGAGACTTCATAGTCAGATCACTGTTGAGCTTCAGGTTGCGACAGCCGCACGAGTAACCAGCGTTCGGTGCGGCCCGATTTGTGGATCAACGCTGGTGCTTCTCCCGCGGTGAGATTGCTGAGTCCCGCTTCCATGAAGAAGTTCTTGTTGTTGTCCACGGTCCATGCCGCGCGTTGAGTTTCTTTATCGACCGCGCCATGAATGGGCAGGACGTGATCGACCACCACGTCGTTGTAGTTGCCTCGCAGAATGCCCTGCTTGTTGACCGCTAACTGGAGCGTCAATTGGGCGTGCTGGTCTTCGTCGCGGACCAACGCGAAAACACCAAGTGGTAGCCAGTTTTCGGTGTCAGAAGTGTTGGCATTCTGGCCGACGAGTGCCAGATCGGCCGCCTGTTGGCTGAAGTTTTCAGCGGTCCCGACGCTTTGTCCATCGACGAGAACATTACCTTGCTCGTAAACCACATTGGAGCCATAGCCGTACGAGACTGGAGTATTGTTGGCGTAACCCAAGTAACTGGAAGCACCTGCCATGGTTGTTGGAGTCCAGATCGAACCTGCGGCCCAGTTGGTGGCTGACCAGGCATTTTGATGTTGGCCGTACCACTGTTGGCTGTAGAGATCGGGATGGTTGAATGAGTTTCTAACGGCGGCATAACCAGCAGCTGTCGCCTGCGGTTGATTGCGATCCGCCACAGCCGCGCCGGCTGCGGCACCCTGTGCGCCAGAGACTGCCGGATTATTGCGATTGGCAGCTGCGGCCCCAGCGGCAGCACCTTGAGCACCGGTCGCGGCAGGATTGTTTCGGTTCGCAGCGGCGGCACCGGTTGCGGCTGGCTTGTCGCGATTGGCGGCGGCTGCTCCGGCTGCGGCACCTTGCGCGCCAGAGGCTTGTGGTTGCTTGTTCTTGGCAGCTCGTTCTGCCGCTGCATCTGTCCCTTCGTTCGAATTGGGTGACTTCGGCTTATTTTCCGGCTCGTGCTGATGAGCGGGGTTGCCGGCAGGCTTCTTGTTTTCTGACCAGGCTCCGCCAGGTGGCTTTGAGCCGCCGCGAGATTCACCGCCCGGCTTTGCCTCGCCACCAGGTTTTTTGCCTTGAGGCTCTGATTTACCCTTTTCACCACCGGGCTTTTCACCCTTGCCTCGTTGTGCGTAAGCTAGAGGGCTGGTGAGGCACAATGCCAACACCAACGTCAAACTGAGAGATCGATGTAACATAGTGGCTCTTTCCGAGTTGGAGTGCTGGGCCTGTTGTACCGTGGCATGCCCCGCGATCGTCATGTCATCTTGGGCGCAGAGGGCGTCCAGAGTGAATCCGGTCTGGTACAAGTGTAGCTCTAATTGCTGGAAACCATGCGACCAAGACGATCGGACGCAGAGATTTGATGAAGTTGTCGGGTTTTCACATTCGACGTTTGTAATCGAAACTTCGCTGCGAGTTTGCATCCTGGTGATAAAAGCCCACGCTGACACCCTGACATTCTCCTTATTCGGGGCGAATCCAGTCCAGTTCTGTCAGGGCATGGCCTCCAGCATCGCGCAGGAGATCCTCAAGCCAGCACCTGTTTCACAATTTCGCCGTGAATATCTGTCAACCGGAAATCGCGTCCTTGATAACGGTACGTCAGTCGCGTGTGGTCGATGCCGAGCAGATGCAGAATTGTGGCATTCAAGTCGTGGACGTGGACCGGATCACTGACGATGTTGTAGCAGTAGTCGTCGGTCGCACCGAGCGTCGTGCCGGCTCTGATACCGGCACCCGCCAGTAGCGTGGTGAAGCAGCGCGGATGATGATCGCGGCCGTAGTCGGTGGCGGTCAGTCCCCCTTGCGAATAGATCGTGCGGCCGAATTCGCCTCCCCACACAATCAAGGTGTCCTTTAACAAGTCTCGTTGTTTCAGGTCCTTGATCAGAGCAGCCGTCGGTTGGTCGGTATCTTTGCATTGGCCGCGGATGGCATTCGGCAGACCGCCGTGATGATCCCACCCCATATGGAACAGTTGCACGAACCTCACGTCGCGTTCGGCCAGACGGCGGGCCAGCAGACAGTTGGCCGCATAGCTGCCGGGACGGCTGACGTCGGGACCATAAGAATCGAGGATATGCTGCGGCTCTTTCGACGTATCCAGCAGATCGGGCACACTGGTCTGCATGCGAAACGCCATTTCGTACTGAGCAATTCGAGTCTGGATCTCGGGGTCGCCGACTTCGTTAAAGTGCTGTTGATTCAATGCCGAGAGTCGATCCAGCGTCCCGCGACGAGCCGCCTGGTCGACGCCGGGTGGGTTCGACAGGTAGAGCACGGCATCGCCCTTGTTGCGAAACTTCACTCCCTGATGCACGGATGGAAGAAAGCCGGAACCCCACAGTCGATCGTAGAGCGGCTGATCATCCGGGCGGCCACTGCCAAATGACGTGAGCACCACGTAGGCGGGCAGGTCCTGGTTTTCACTCCCCAAGCCGTAGCTGAGCCACGACCCGATGCTGGGGCGGCCTGCCAGTTGGTGGCCGGTTTGGCAGAAGGTGATCGCCGGATCGTGATTGATCGCCTCGGTGTGCATCGAACGGATCATGCACAGATCGTCGGCGACCTTGGACATGTGCGGCAGCAGTTCGCTCATCCACATGCCGCATTGACCGTGCCTGGCAAATCGGAAGATGGACGGCGCCACGGGAAACTTCGATTGTCCCGAAGTCATCGTCGTCAGCCGCTGACCCTGGCGGATCGATTGCGGCAGATCTTCGCCGTGCCGATCTTTCAAATCGGGCTTGGGATCAAACAGATCCATCTGCGAAGGGGCACCCGACTGAAACAGATAGATGATCCGCTTGGCCTTCGGGGCGAAGTTCGGAAAGCCAGCCAATGCGGCGTGCGCTTTCGGGCTGTCGCCTGTGGCAGCCATGACCTGCTGTCCCAGCAGCGAACTCAGCGCCGCCGCACCGACACCGGTGCCGGTATGTCTCAGAAAGGCACGGCGATTCAGGGCGTCTTGAAACGCGAACGGTTGGTTGGTCATGGCATTATTCTCGCGTAATCACTTCATCGAGGTTCAGCAGGACATTCGCTGTCAGTGTGTAAGCCGCCAAGTCGACAGCATCGAGAGTCGGGGCAGGCTTCGAATCGCCAAACTTCAACAGCTTCTGTGTTGCGTCGGGGTCTTGTTTCAGTCGCGACAAGTCTGCCGTCAGACCTTCGTTCAGAACCTTCAATTCATTGGCCGTCGGCTGTCGCGACGTGGTGAGTTGGAAGCCATACGCCAGCCGCTCGGCGGTTGTGGCGCCCCCTTCCGTCAGCATTCGTTCGGCGAGCTTGCGTGCCGCTTCGACGTAGGTGATCTCGTTGAGTAGCGACAACGCTTGCAGCGGTGTGTTCGTGCGCGACCGTTTGACGGTGCAGACCTCGCGGTTCGGCGCGTCGAACAGCAGCATCGTCGGTGGAGCGGCCGTTCGCTTCCAGATCGTGTACATCGTGCGGCGATACAGCCCCTCGCCTGAGTCGTGCTTGTAACCACGGAGATCGCCGTATCGGCTGGTTTCGTCCCAGACCCCTTCGGGCATATAAGGCCGAACGCTCGGCCCGCCGATCTTGTCGACTAGCAGGCCGCTGGCTGCCAGCGCCTGATCGCGCAGTGTCTCACCCGATAATCGGAATCGCGGGCCGCGTGCCAGCAGGCGGTTTTCGACATCACGCTCAACGAGTTCTTTCGTGACATGCGACGATTGGCGGTATGTGGCACTCATGACAATCAGCTTCTGGGTGGCCTTCATATCCCACGGCTTCGCCAACTGGTTGGCGGTTCCCGGGTCGACCGATGTCGCGACTGTTGGCTTCATGAATTCGGCAGCCAGCCAATCGAGCAACTCGGGATGCG
The DNA here is from genome assembly GCA_966211735.1 of uncultured Schlesneria sp. Lineage (GTDB taxonomy): Bacteria > Planctomycetota > Planctomycetia > Planctomycetales > Planctomycetaceae > Schlesneria. The sequence continues at coordinate 7,012 of CBIHQO010000050.1, read as the reverse complement.
AGGGGAAGTCCGCTTGAGAGCCAAAGTTCTCGGATGTTTTCACCAGGCCCGTTCCGAAGAACCGCTCCCAGGCGCGATTCACCCAGACGCGCGACGTCAGCGGGTGCGACGGATCGACGAGCCATTGAGCCAAGCCGAGGCGATTTGGTGCTGCTCCGGCGGGGAGCGGGGGAAACGCCTTGGGAAGTCCCGCCGTGACTTTGTCGCCGCTTCCCACTGCTGGTTTTGCGGCTTTGTCGCCGGGCTTGTCGTATTCGCCTCGAATCAGAATGAACGCATCGCGGGGATTAGGAAGTTCGCGCATGACCATCACATTCGGGGCGGCCGCGGTGAGCTTGTTCTTCTGCTCTTTAAGTCCTGCAACGACTGCTTCGGCCTGCTTCCAAGGGCTGTCGATATTCGCTTTGAAGAACTTCTCCAGTTCCACCTTTTGCTCGGGCGATCGTTTGTCGGCGTCGATGGCCAGGATCTGCTTGAGAGATTCCGGAAACTTGGCGCCGTCGAGCTTCACGGTGCTCGGCGGCAGCGATGTCATCGACAGGCGGAACCGGCCGATGTTGTGTTGATTCAATGCGGCGTGCTTCAGACGCACTGTCAAAGTGGCGTTTGCCGGAATGGTCACCGGTGATTCGGCGAGGAACATGGCATTGGTCTGATCGCGTCGAGTTGGCCCATCGACCGCCCAGCCATTGTTTGGATTGCCATCCAGGATCAAACCGATTTCCCAGCCACGTTGTGAGTAGGTGGCTTCAGCACGGCTCAGCTTGAGTGGCAGCGGGGTCGGCAATTGTGGCGAAGAAATCTCAGCCTCGATCGCCGACAGCACGAAGTTCCCGTTCGAGTAACGACCCAGACTTTGCATCGGCAGGCTCGGGTCGGGCAGGCATTCCAGCAGCAGGCCACTCAACTGACCGGGAGCGACATCGCTGATGACGGTGTAGACATCGTTCTGTGGGTTCTTGCCGCCGGCGAGGTAAGAGCCGTCATCTTGTCTGGTGAGCGTTGCTCCTCCGTCGGACGTGACTTGTTTCGGATGCAGGATCTGCCAGACGGTGCCGTTCCCCGCCGAAAGTTTGGCTTTGAAGTCGGGTTCCCAAGCGGCAATGAATGCCGGGATTTGTTTCGCAATCTCGAGGGCCTGCTTCTCGCTGTGGGCGATTTCTCCATCCAGCCGCTTCAGTTCAGCGAGTTGCTCTTCCGTAGGAACGGTGATCAGTGGATCGGTGTTCTTCGAGTCCCCCTGCAGCGTCCCGCTCTCCGCCACATTGTTGAAGAACGAGAAGAACTGGTAGAACTCGCGTTGTGCTATGGGGTCATACTTATGGTCGTGACAGCGACAGCAATTCAGCGTCAGTGCCATCCAGGTCATGCCGGTTGTTTCCACGCGGTCGATGACGGTCTCGACTCGCCATTCTTCGGCGATGATCCCCCCTTCTCCGTTCAACCGGTGATTGCGGTTGAAACCCGTCGCGACGATCTGTGCTTCGGTGGGGTTGGGCAGCAGGTCACCCGCCAGTTGCTCGATGGTGAACTGATCGAAGGGTTGGTTTTGATTGAACGCCTTGATGACCCAGTCTCGCCACGGCCATTGATAGCGACTGCCGTCAGTCTGATAGCCGTTGCTGTCGGCATAGCGAGCGAAATCGAGCCATTGCAACGCCATCCGCTCGCCGTATCGTGGGGACAACAACAATCGATCCACGACTTTTTCATAGGCGTCTGGCGATTTGTCGGCGAGGAATGCCACCACTTCCGCGGGGGTCGGTGGCAAGCCGATCAAATCGAGTGACACGCGTCGGATGAGTGTCTCGCGACTGGCTTCTGGCGATGGCTTCAGACCTTCTTGCGCCAACTTGGCCAGCACAAACTGATCGATGGGGTTCTGGACCCAGGTGGCATCCTTCGTCGTGGGTGGGGACGGGCGGGTGACGGGAAGAAACGCCCAGTGTCCCTGATACTCGGCCCCCTGATCGATCCAGCGTTTCAAGAGATCGATCTGACTTGCCGTCAGTTTCTTGTTGGCACTGGCGGGAGGCATCTGCAAATCGGGATCGGTGGTGAGGATCCGTTTGACCAGTTCGCTGGCGTCTGATTTTCCCGGCACGATCGCGACCTGGCCGGATTCCGCGGCCTTCGTCGCGGGCTCTTTCAGGTCCAGTCGCAACCCTGCCTGCCGCTTGTGTTCATCCGGGCCGTGACATTGAAAGCAGTAGTCCGACAGGATCGGCCGGATGTCACGATTGAACGAGATCTTGTCGTCATCAGCGAAGCTCTGGCTGACTGATATCAAGACCAGGCCAAAACTGAGGATCATGCAACCGCGAATAATGTGAACAGCCATATGAGCAATTTCCAAAGTCTCAAGCAGCAGTTGGCTTGATCATGACAACAGCGTTGCAACCAGGATGCCTAGGATACTCGGGCAATACCAAATGAGATACCACAGCACGACGTCTCTCGCTCGCAGACTTCTCAAGGCGAGACCGGGGCCGCATGACACAACCGACGGAATGGAAAGGCTGAGGGCTAAGGGCTGAGGGCTAAGGGCTGAGGGCTGAGGGCCAAGGGGTGAGGGAAAAAGGACACCGATATGCCCCTGCCAGAAGTTGCCATTCCGTCCCTTAGCCCTCAGCCCTTGCCGCTCAGCCATCTCGAACCTTACGAAATGGCAGAATTTGTCAGTCCATGGCAGGGTTTTCGGGGGGTACCCTGTTTTGTCCGCGGGATGTCTAGGCAGATTTTGAGTATTGCGGTTTTGAAACTGACACATCGATCTGCCTCCCACAAAAAAAACGGCCACACGTGTTGACGACTATTCGCCATCAACAGGTGTGGCCGTTGGTTACGGTCCACGGGAAAATCGGGGTTCATTTGCTCTAGTGCATTGTCACAGTTACGAATTAGGTTGGGTTGGTTCTTCCAACACAATTCAAGCTCTGAAGATTCTGGGGGTTCGGGCACGGCCCTCAACTCCAGCCGCCCCACCATTAAGCGTTGACAAAGCACTCGTGCTTTATGCCATTCCCTCGTGCGTGACGCTAGATGTCATTTCGGAGATTTTGTCTCTTTGTTGAGGAATTCCTGTTTGGTCGACTGACAGTTTTTGACACCCACGGACAGTTTTTGACATTGGGGGACAAAACGGGCCTGTTTTTGTCAGTTTTCCTCAAAAAAGTGGATGTTTTGTGACAGATCAGGATTTTGGATGAGGCGGGCTCTGAAAGGACAGTCTGGCACAGGAGGCGAAGGCGAAGTTCACGGCCAGGGGTAGCCGGGGCTGGAGCGTTTCGCGAAGCCCCGGTTTGCTCACGCAGCACTTGCTATCAAGGTCGATCGACCACCGACCGGGGCTCTCCGTTGGTTCCTCCCCTGGTCCAGCCCCGGCCACCCTGCCGCGCAATTCTCAAATGCAGAATGCAGATTCTGTATTGAAGCCAGACTTCTGGCGGTTTAGCCTAGCGACGGTGTCGCGCGGCTAAGCACTGCGCAGAAAGTCCATTTATACAGAAACAATTCTGTCTAATTACAGTTCGGCGGAAGAGGTGGGCGGTGGATCTCGATGATTGGGTAGTTCGCATCCGCGACAGAGATCCAATGACGTACGAAGACGCATTTTGGGGCGAACGTCCCACGGGACCGGATGTCATTCCGCGACTGGTGAATGAAATGCAACTTTCGACCGATGCTTTCACTCGGGGTAAATTTGCCGAATTGCTCGGCGAAATGGGCGATGCTTCCGCGGTGCCATTTCTGATCGAGGAACTATCGCATGCTGAGCCAGACGTGCGAATGTGGGCGGTGTTTGCATTGGAGGCAATCGGACTTCCAGAGGGCATTCGTGCTGCCAAAGCGTGCCGCGAGACACACCATGCGGAATTTGAATGAAATCGTTTGATGTCGCGTCGCCATCAGGGCCGAACCAGCCGGTCAACTTGACCCGCAGTCGCTGGCGGTTCAAAGTGTTGGCGTGTTGATTGAATGCCCGTCGTTAATCGCGGGCAAGTTACCTTTGGCGTTCGGCCAGCAAAGTCACCTGGAACGAGAATTTCCCTCATGGACGCCACTGCCAAAGCGATTCAGCAGATGGTGCGGTTCTTCTTACCGCATTGTGCCGAGCAGTCCACGCTCCGCGAGTTGGACGACATGGCATCCGACGAAAAGAAATGGCCATACGCCCACGCGCTTTTCAGCAAAATCAGGGACAAGACTCTTCGTGCAGACGAGGCAAAGGACAAGGTTCTCCAGTGCCAGTACAGCTTCGAGGAAATCTGCGCCAAAACGCTGTACAACATATCGGGGCACATCAAGGGTAAGGACTTCCCGTACCCGTTCGATGACGATTCGCCTTTTTGGGTGATCCCGTTTGCGGTCGGTTTTGCCCGGGCCCTTGGCGTTGCTGATCCATTTAGCGTTTCGTCGTTACTAAGACCACGAGGTGCGGATTGAGAAGGGGCAAAAGTGTCCGGAACCATTTCACGATTGTCCTTTCGAGATCGCGTTACTATCGAGTCCGAACAAGTCGGTCAACTTGACCCGAAGGTGCTGGTGGTTCAAAGTGTCGGCTTGTTGATCCGAAGCCCGTCGTCAATCGCGGGCAAGTTACCTTTTTCGTTCGGCCACCAGAGGGGGTAGCGATGGCGAAGAAGGCTATGCGACCGGCACTGCGGGAACCGGGTCTGCACCTCGCAGTCGAGAACGAGGACTGGGTGGCCATCAGCGGCTCGTCCGCCGAGCTTGAACAACTTGGGCGGTTGCTGATTGAGTTCGCGCACGCAGAGGGCCATGCGTTCGCCAATCTCGATTCGCCATCTCGGTTGTTCCGCTCTCACAGTCTGGGGCTTACCTTATATCGGACAGCCGGACCAGAGGCGGCATCCGACCGCGGCAGTCGTTGATTTCCACTTAACACTTCACCAGTCCCACGATTGACGCGCCGTGGCGTTCGGCCGGGATGACCTAAACTGCGAGGACGCCGATGGACTTGGTTACGTCGCCGGATTACGTGCCGCCTGAGAGTGCTGAAGAGCTACTGCGCCGCTACGCCGACGGCCATGACCCAGATGGCCGAACAATTCGGTCAACTTGACCCGCAGTTGCTGTCGGTTCAATGTGTTGGCGTGTTGATTGGAAGCCCGTCGTTGATCGCGGGCAAGTTACCTTGGTCGTTCGGCCGAAGAGAGCAGACGATGCTTACGCCTATGCCTGAGAGCTGATTTGGCGAGCGCTAACTCCAAGAACACAATGAAGATTGCTTTTCGCTGGACGACTGATTGAATCATGCTCTTCAAAAATGACACCAATGAGCCGCTTTGGGGAAAGTATACAGCGGACACAATCAATATTGCCGGCTTCTACTACCCCCTAGAAATCGGGCTTGATGAAGACCAGATTGACGAATTGATTCTTCAGAACCTGAGTGAAGACGCTCGCGCCACGTTGTACAAAGCACCTGCCAACGGGCGTTATCGACCGTGCTCAGAAGAGAGATCGTAGAAATGAGCCGAACTCCGGGTATTCAGGTCTCGAATACCATCCATGCCGAACGAGGCGGTCAACTTGACCCGTAGTCGCTGGTGGTTCAAAGTGTTGGCGTGTTGATTGGGTGTCCGTGGTTCATCGCGGGCAAGTTACCTTAAACGTTCGGCGAACGGCACAATGCACCCAACGACGAGCAACGTCGGGAAGTCCAAACTCGTCGCGGCTGTCTGGGGTCGTCGTCGAATCATCGTGGTGCTTTTGATTGGCGTCCCCTGTGTCTGGCTTCTCACGGCAACTTGGGGCGTATCGGACGTCGTCGCTGCGATCGATCGAGGCGCCCAAGGCTTGAATACGGAATTGGGGCCGCTAAGGCGACTCGATTTCGATCCAGACGTCAGGCCAAGTCGCGGCGAATCGAAAATGCCTTGGTATTTCATAGGCAATGCGTCATCACCCTTTCCGTGCATCATCGCGGTTGATTTCGCGTATCAGGTGGCACCCACAGCTGGTCAGAGATCTCGAGTCTATTTCTTTTGGTGCTTTGGACTCAAACTGGGGTTTCACCATCGCGTTGACTGGATGTCGTAACCATCAATGATGGCTCGATAAGGCGCGTGCCGAACCAGTCGGTCAACTTGACCCGCAGTCGCTGGTGGTTCAGAGTGTTGGCGTGCTGATTGGAAGCCCGTCCTTCATCGCGGGCAAGTTACCTTGAACGTTCGGCAGAAGAGGCGTAGCTGATGGCGGGCGAAGTCGATCGCGATGCGTTTGTTGCCATGCTCGCCGCGCGTTATCCGGCGGTTACGGCGGACATCGATGAGTGCATGCATGGCTTGCTCCACCTGGAGATGGGCCAACTGGCCAAGGCCGTTCAGTCTGCAATCAGCTACGAGGACTCTGAAGCGGTTCGCGAGCACTTCCAGTTCATCGACGAGGTCTATCGCCGCGCCACGCCGGAGGTGAAAAACGCGGTCCACGTCTCTTACCTGGAACACCTCAGCTTTGACGGCAAGCATGGCAAGCGGATCAAGGCGCGTGAGATGCTCTCGCCCGGACTGCAGGCGGCTCTCCGAGGGCTAGAGATCTACAACGCCGAGTTATTTGCGCGGAAGGGGCCACCGAAGCGCGGTTTGCCCCCGCGCCGAACGAGGCGGTCAACTTGACCCGCAGTCGCTGGTGGTTCAAAGTGTTGGCGTGTTGATTGGAAGCCCGTCCTTCATCGCGGGCAAGTTACCTTGAACGTTCGGCAGGGGCGCTCCAGTGGAAGAATGTCTCGCGTACTTCCGACGAGCCGTCAGTGCTCCACTAACCGTCCCACCATGGTCTGAATGGTGGGCAGTGAACTCGGAATTGGTCGAGCGGGCCTTCGCACGTTTGGACTATGTTCGCCTAAAACATCGCCGCTTACGTGGAGCCCGAGAGATTCTCCAAAATATCGGTGAACTCTCTGACGAGTTTCGCCCACCCAGCCCATCAACAAGCGGGGGTTGCCATGAGTGCGGAGAGCGGACAACCATCATTAGGGCAGGCCCGG
>CBIHQO010000049.1:0-15652 GCA_966211735.1 uncultured Schlesneria sp. | reverse complement strand
AATTGCGCCAGACGCATCGTCCCTTCTTTGCCAGGAGCGATCTTGTTCATCTGTTGCTGGAAGCGAATCGCTGCTTCCAGATCGCCGTCCTGTTCGCCGAGCTTGACCAACTGCTGCAGCAACTGCGTATCACGCGTGTCTTCGGTCAACAACTTCTCTAGCTCTTGTCGGGCGTTACCGTCGTCACCCGCCGATTGGTAAGCCTGCGCGATACAGATCGTCATTTCCCGCTGCTGGTTCGGCTCGCGTCGACGATTCTCCAATCGTTCCAGCAATCGGTCGAGTTGATTTGTTTGCAGATACAACTCCGTCAGCCGCGGTACGACCGACAGACGGTCTTCCAAGCTGGTGGCTTTGTCAAACGCTCGCCAATACAGTTCGATCGATTCGCCCGTGCGAAACTGCTCACTCAATGCCGTTGCCAGCAGCAGTAGACCTTTGGGCTCGGTTGGGTTCACGCGAACAGATCGCCGCAACGCTTGCAACCCCTCTTCGTTCTCACCCAATTGGAAACAAAGCTGCGAGAAGAATTCATACAGTTCCGGATTGCCGGGGGCAGCGGCCAGGACATCACGACCTGCCTGGATCGCCTTCTCGCGCCGACCCAACAGGACTTCCAACTGTGCTACCTTCTTCAGATATTCTGTGCGGTAGCGACGATCGATCGCCGCAAGCTTGGTGTTGGTCTCGACGGCCGCCAGCAGATTCTGTTGTGCTTCGAGAATCCGAGCCGTCGACATCAGGATGGGCACTGATTGCGGCGCCAAATCAGCCGCTTTTGAAACCGCTTCTGCGGAGTCTTTCAACTGTCGCTCGGATTCATAAGCCCGTGCCAGCCAGAACCACTTCTCTGACCGTGCTGCTTTCTCCTTGTCAGATGTCGGGGCAGGGAGGGCACCGAGTTCCATCCGGGCAGTCGCGATACGATCCTTCAGTTGCTCCAGCGTTTGCAGTTCCTTCAATTCTCGCTGCAGCCAGGCTTCGCGCTCTTCATCATTGGCTGCCAGCTTCTGGACGACGGCCAATTGCTTGAGTGATTCTTCATGCTTCTCCGCTTGGGACAGCAGGTCAGCCTGCTTGATCTGCAGGTTGATCTCCTTGGGATCCAGCTTGCAGGCTTCAGCGTTCGCATCGACCGCTTCGCTGAGGTAGCCGAATCCCGCGAGAACTTCGGCCAGTCGCGCTAGATTTGCTGCCGTCTTGGCCTTCCCCTCGGCCATCTGCCGCCAGGTGGCCATCGCTTCGTCTTTACGCTGCAGCGAATGAAAGTACTCACCCAGATACTCTTTGTACTGAGCCGATTCCGGAGCCAACTCGATCGACTTGCGATACAGAGCCAATGCATCGTCGATCATTTCGGCATGACGAAATAGCTCGGCGACCTGCGATGCGATCAGCGGATCTTTGGGCTTGGCGGTCGTCAGTCGTCGCCAGACGGTCCCGGCATCTTTCTTTCGAGTTGCCTCGTCGCGCTTTGCATCTTTCAGGATCAGTCGACCCCAGTCGCGCAACGTGTCGGGATTGTTCGGTTCATACTTATCGAGTTGCTCGTACTGCGCGATTGCTTCGGGAAACTTCTGTTCGTACACCAATTGCGCAATCAAGGCGTTTCGCAGCTCTTTTCGTGAAGGAGCCGATTTCAATCCCTTTTCGAGCCACGACTGGGCTTCCGCCCCGCGACCCAGACCCGCCAGCAGTCGAGCCAATCGCGAGATCGCTTCCAGATCTTCAGGATTCTTTTTCGTCCACGCTTCGTAGTAACCGATCAGGCCCGCCTGATCATCGGTCCGCAGGTAGACGTTTTCGATGCGCCGGCGAACTTCGCGGAACAGCCAGTTGTCGGGGTTCAATTGCCCGAGCAGCTTCTCGAATTCCTTGATGGCTTCGTCCGATTTGCCCAGGCGAACCTTGATCTCGGCCGCTTCCATCTGGAACTGCGACTGACGATATTTGTCTTTGGATGTCTTGGCGAGATTCTCAAACCGCGGCAATGCGGCGGCGAATTCATTCTCCTCCAGCAGTGTCGTAGCAATCTGTTCCTGGACACGCGCGTCATTAGGAAATTGCTTTTCCAGACGGTTCCAGACTTCAAGAGCCTTGTCATTTTTTTGGGCGCGCTGATACACGCGGCCCAGCGTTTGGAACACTTCTAGTTGATCAGTTGGTGCCGGTTTACGCTGGATGGCCCGTTCGAGTGCGTCGGCCGCTTTGTCGGGCTGGCCGACCAAAACCAGTGCCTGTCCCAGGTAGTAGGGCGAAAGATAATTCTTGTCGTCCAGTTCCTCAGCCTTGCTGAACGCTTCAACCGAGGCCGCATCTTGACCGCGCAGCGATTCCATCAAGCCGACGATCATCCATAAGGAAGAGGCGGCAGGTCCTTTCGCTGCCATTGCTCTTTCGCGATAAGTCTTAATGAAGCCGTCCAGTGTCCCACGTTCGACATAGAAGCCATAGACCTTGTCGAGAGCCGTGCCACGGCGAGGATTCTTTTCCAGGACCGTCACGAACTTGGAGTTCGTCGTCACGGCTTGCACTTCCTCAGGGTCGGCTTCTTGACCGATCACCGGGAACGAATATGTCAGACTGAACGTCCAAACCAGAACCATCCACGTCCGCGGTTGAGTGGGAAGGAACACCATGGGAGGAACTCCGGATGCTTTTAGAAAAGACCAGCAACCTGTCTCGGTTCGGCCTGAAGTCGGTAGTGATGTCAACGATCGAAAGGATTGAAATGTGTCGACGCTCCGCGTCATCCACTTCTTGGCCGCGATCGTGCGGCGACGTGCGTCAGGCATTCTGTCTTGATCCGCTTGCGTTGGGAAGCGTGCAGCGACAGAATCTCGCGAACCTCGTTGAACAAGCATCTTCAGTCCCATCAGTGTCGATTCATCGCTCGGGCATCGTCCGCAGCGGCTCACTAAGTCACCGGAGTTTCAACGCATGTCGACGACAGCCGAGACGCAGCAACTGTGCGATCAGTTCCGGGCCGATTTCAAAACGCTTCGCGACGAAATCGGCAAGGTGATCGTCGGCAACGACGACATCGTACAGGCGACGCTGACCTGTTTGATCGGCGGCGGACATGTGTTGCTGGAAGGCGTTCCGGGCCTGGGCAAGACGATGCTGGTGCGAACATTGGCTGATGCCTTGCACCTGAAGTTCAATCGCGTCCAGTTCACCCCCGACCTGATGCCCGCGGACTTGCTGGGCACCAATGTCGTGCTGGAGACGCCCGACAAGCAGAAGAAATTTGAATTCCAGCAGGGCCCGATCTTCACCAACATTCTGCTCGCTGACGAAATCAATCGCGCGACACCGAAAACGCAGTCCGCTCTGTTGGAAGCGATGCAGGAACACACGGTTACCATCGCTGGCCAGACGTTCAAGCTGCCCGAACCGTTCTTTGTGTTGGCGACGCAGAACCCGCTGGAAATGGAAGGAACCTATCCGCTGCCAGAAGCCCAGCTAGACCGGTTCTTCAACAAGCTGATCGTCAAGTTCCCGACGCTCGAACAGTTGGAACTGATCCTCGATCGAACCACCGAAGCCAAAACGCCGCGAGCTCAACCTGTGTTGACTGGTGAGCGTACGTTGGCGATGTCACAGCTCGCTCGACAGATTCCCATTGCCGACGATGTCCGTCGCTATGGCATCTCTCTCGTTTTGGCGACTCATCCAGACCATGCGACGGCCCCGGAGATCACGCGCAAGTATGTGCGCTACGGCAGCAGCCCTCGCGGTGCTCAAGCGATGATCCTCGCGGCCAAAATTCTGGCGATTCTGGATGGTCGCTATCATGTTGCTCGAGACGACCTGAAAGCAGTCGCATTAGGGGTGCTGCGTCATCGCATTATCCTGAACTTCGAAGGTCAGGCCGAAGGAATCCAAACCGATACCGTTGTTGAGGGGATCCTGAAGGCTGCGCAAGCCTAGTGAAGGTTCTTGATTTCTGACTACTCGTCGTGAGGTCGCAGAAACATGCTGTTCGACGGCGATTTCCTGAAGAAGCTTGAATACCTGTCGCTGATTTCGCGCCGAGTTTTCCGCGGTTCCATCCTGGCCCAACGGCGGACGAAACAGATGGGCGGCGGCATCGAATTCGCCGACCATCGCGAATACGCCCCGGGCGATGATTTTCGACATCTCGACTGGAACATTTACGCGCGACATGGCGATCTGCTGCTGAAGCGATTCCAGGAGGAAGAAGACCTGCACGTCTACTTCCTGATCGATTGCTCTCGCAGTATGGGGTTTGGCAATCCCCCCAAGTTTGATTTGGCTCGCCAGGTGACTGCGGCCTTGGCCTATATCGCCCTGTCAAACCTCGATCGCATCGGCATCATCGCCTACTCGCAGGAAATCATTGCCGACTTCCCCCTGACTCGCGGCAAAGACCGCATCCTGTCACTGCTTCGCTTTCTGGAAAAACTCGAACCGCAGGGGACCGACACGAATCTGGGACGCATCGTCAACAGCTTTGTCCTGCGTCCGCAACGTCGTGGACTGGCTGTTGTCGTCAGCGACCTGTTCGACCCGAACGGATACGAGCGCGGCCTCGATCTTCTCAGACACCGCACCTACGAACCACATCTGGTTCAGATCCACGATCCCGCCGAAGCGCGCCCCCAAATGCTCGGCGAGATCGAATTGGTCGATGCCGAAACCGACTCGGTACGCAAAGTGACCATCACCGAACGAGCCCTGCGGGAGTACCGCAAGGTTTTCGACAGCTTCCAAGTCGGCGTTGCGGGTTATGGCAAAAAATATGGCTTGGGATGTACCCAGACCACTAATGAAGTTGATTTTGAAGACTTGATTTTGCGAATGATGCGAACAGCAGGGGCCGTTAGTTGACTAGAGTCGAATCTCTGCTCACGCAAGTTTGAAGTGAGCTCCGTCCAAGAGCGATTTCCAATGTTCTTCGAATCTCCTGGCTCCCTGGCATGGCTGTTACTCGGTGTGCCGATTGTCATCTTCTATATTCTGAAGATCCGGTTGCGGCGTCTGCCCGTGTCGACTGTGATGTTCTGGTCACAAGTCCTGGAAGAGCAGAACCCGCGCTCCATCTGGCAACGGTTGCGGCATTTGGTTTCGTTGTTGCTGCAACTGGCTATGCTGGCTCTATTGGCGTTTGCAGTTGCCGATCCCTATTTCTTCTGGGAAGCCCGGTCGGCTCGACGGATCGTGATTGTCGTCGATAACTCGGCCAGCATGAACGCGACGGATGTCAAACCGACTCGTCTCTCCGAGGCCAAACGCCAGGCGGAGCAGTGGATTGCGGGGATGCGGCATCGCGACGAGTTCGCGCTTGTTGCTGCCGGAACCCAGCCACAAGTGATTGTTGGATTCACCTCTCGCCAGAAAACGGTTAGCAGCGCAGTGCAAGCCTTGGCGACAACCGATGGGCCATCGCAGGTTGCCGATGCCATCGCACTCGCTCGACGATTGCTAGGTGAAAGACAAGACGGTAAGCAGCAGGAAGTCGTTGTTTTTTCCGATGGCCGATTCAATGGCGTAGAAGAGTTAAGTTCTGTTCCTGCCCCTCTTAGCGGGGGGCGTGAGCCCCCTGGCACAACTGACACACCGGCTACCTCTCCGGTCGCCACAGCTCAAGTCCCCGTCAAACTGCAGGTCATCGGAACTCGTGCCGCCAACGTTGGGATCACGCAATTCCAGGTTCGTCGCAGCCTGGTCGATCCTCTCGGCTACGAAATCCTCGCGGAAGTGACCAACGCCTCCGATCAACCGGTTGAATGTCGGTTCGAAGTCGACTTGAACAACGAACCGATTGACGTGGTCCCACTGAAGTTGGCACCCGGCAGCAAATGGAGTCAGGTCTTCGAAAAGACATCCGCGGCTGGAGGCCACCTGTTGGCAACGCTGAAGCACGACGATGCCTTGGCTGCCGACAATACGGCATCTGCCGTGTTGCCTCGACGTGAAATTCAACCTGTGTTGCTGGTCACGTCAGGGAATCTGTTCCTGCAAAAAGTCTTCGAAGTGAATCCGCTTGTAACGCTGACCGTGGTTGCCGAGGCTCCCGCCACCATTCCTGCTGGGACCGTGGTGGTCTATCACCGCGTGGCTCCTGAAAAGCTACCTGCAGGCCAGGCATTCGTCATCGATCCCGCCAATGCCACCGATCTGTTCACCATTGGCGAGCAGATCGCTAATCCAATCGTGACGAAGCAGGACAAAGACAGTCCGCTGATGTCACACGTCCGCATGGACAACGTCTTGATGCCCGAAGCGCGCTCCTTGACCCCAACTCTCCCGGAGCAGACGCTGATTTTGGCTGAAGCAGTGACGAAGGAACCGCTGTTCTTCGCCGTCAATCGTCCCGAAGGACGTGTCCTCGTACTGACGGTGAATCTCGATAAGGGTGACCTGCCGCTTCGAACGGCGTTCCCGATCACCGTGGCCAACGCGCTACACTGGTTTGCCGGAAACAAGCAGGATTTGCGAGAATCGCTCGCCTCGGGATCATTGGCGACGCTTTCCAGCAACGACTTTGCTCATCCCGCCAAAAGCGCATCGCTGCTGTTGAAGAGTCCCGCTGGCGATCTGAAGCCGCTGCCAGCCATCGAGCGGATGACGATCGGCCCGCTCGACCATTGCGGTGTCTGGAGCATCATCGAAGATCCGGGATCGGCAGATCCTGTTCAGGCCACCGCACCGAAGACAAGTGACAAAACACAGGCAGGTGAAGCTCCTCTTTTGGAGATTGCCTGCAATCTCGCGAGCGCGACCGAATCAGATGTTCGTCCGCCTGAAGAGCTACTTGCGAATAGCACCACCGTCTCGCCTGTCCTGGCGGGCCTGGGTTCGCGACCTGTCTGGTTCTGGTTACTGTTGGCAGGATTGGTTTTGACGACGCTCGAATGGGTGATGTACCAGCGACGAGTGATCAGTTAGCGCTCACGGGAATTGTCCCTGACACGAGACGTTTTATGCTCGATTCGTTATCACTGGAATTGATCCATCCGTGGTGGATGGCCACGCTGCTGGTGGTCGTACCGCTGCTGGTGTGGTACTTCCGACGGTCGCTGTCCGATTTCCCGCCACGTCAGTTGCTGGTGTCACTGCTGACACGCTGCGTGATCGTGTCGCTACTGGCACTGGCGCTCAGCGGAATGACGCTGCTGCGGCCGACGACTCAGCAATTTGTCATCGTCGCGATCGATCAAAGCTTAAGCATCGCCGAAGAAGAAGCGGATCCCGCCGCGAAAGAGAAGGCCGTCGATCCGAAATCTCAAGTCGACGAATATTTGGACAAGGCCTTCGCCGATGGACGAGGTCGCGATCACAAGGTGCTGTTCCTCCCTTTTGCCGCTCAGACGGGATCACTTTCGCAAGAGCGTCCCAAACTCTCACTGCCAACAACTAACGCCGGGACGTCAGCCGTTGCTAGTTCGTTGGGAGTTGAATTGGATCGCAACGCAACAGACCTTTCCGCAGCAATTCGATCCGCAGCCGGAGCCATGCCGCCCGACTATGTGCCGCGCATCGTGATCATGACCGATGGAAACCAGACAATCGGTGATGCACTTCAAGCTGCGCTGGGAACCGCATCTGTTGCGAAGTCCGTCTCAGGCCGCACGGGCGACAAGGCTAAAAAATCGTCAATGCTGATTCCCATCGACACGATTCCGCTCAAAGTCCGCGACGATGCCGAAGTGCAAGTCGCCGCTGTCGAAGTTCCCGCACAGGTCCGCGAAGGGGAACCATTCTATGTGGAAGTGGTCATCAATTCGAATCACGAAGACGAAGGCCTGGTGGAAGTGTTTCGTGGAGCCCATAAAGTGCTCAGCGAGAACCGCAAATTGAAATCCGGCGAGAATCGATTTCGATTTCAACAGTCCATCACGGGTGAGCGACTCGCTCAATACACGGTGAGAATTGGTGGGCTGAAGACAGACACGCTGCTCGACAACAACACGGAATCCGGGCTGGTGTTTACCACGGGCAAGCCACGCGTGCTCCTGATTGAAAGTGATCCCAAGCTCGCTCAGCAACTGGTCTGGGCCTTGCAGCAGGAAGAGATTGAAGTAGACGTGCGACCGATTGAAGGGATGCCCGACACGCTCGCTGACCTGCAGAACTACGAACTGCTCGCTCTGTCCAATGTTCCTGCCACCAGCTTGTCCCAGCGTCAAATGGAACTGGCCCGCACGTACGTTCAAGATCTGGGTGGCGGCTTCATGATGTTGGGTGGCGACCAATCATTTGGATTGGGTGGCTACTACAAAACGGTCCTCGAAGAAATTCTGCCGGTCCGCTCCGACTTCGAAAAAGAGAAGGAAAAACCCTCGTTGGGAATGGTGCTGGTCATCGACAAATCGGGGTCGATGGGGGGTGAGAAGATCGAGATGGCCAAAGAGGCTGCGAAGAGTGCCGCCGAATTGTTAGGTCCGCGAGATCAACTCGGGGTGATCGCCTTCGACGGCAATTTCTATTGGGTCAGCGACATGCAGTCGGCGGCCAACAAAGCTCGAATCATCGACGATATCAGCCGCGTTGAAGCCGGGGGTGGGACGACAATGGCCCCCGCGATGGAAGAGGCTTACAACACTCTCGTCGGAACCACGGCGAAGCTGAAGCATGTCATCATGCTGACCGATGGAGTTTCCTCGCCCGGTGATTTCGAAGGGATCGCACAAAGCATGGCGTCGGCTCGAATCACCTGTTCGACGGTCGCTGTCGGCGAAGGTTGCGATTCGAAACTGCTCGAAGAAATCGCCAAGATCGGGCAGGGGAGGTACTTTGAAGCGCTGGATCCCAGCTCGCTGCCGCAGATCTTCGCCAAAGAGACGATGACAGCCAGCAAATCCGCGATCAATGAACAGCCATTCGTCCCTCAAGTCGTGCGACCCACTCCGGTACTCGCCGATATCGATTTCGAAACAGCCCCGTTTCTGCTCGGCTACGTGGTCACTCGCCCCAAGGCAACGTGCGAACTGATCCTGGCAACAGAAGCAGGTGATCCGCTGCTGGCCTGGTGGCGGTACGGCTTGGGCACGACAGTCGCCTTCACGTCAGACGCCAAAAGCCGCTGGGGAGCCGAATGGTTGACGTGGCCAGGCTACAGCAAGTTCTGGGCACAAGTGATCCGGCAGTCGATGCGTAAAAACGATGTGAAGGGAGTCATCGTCGATGTGAAGCAGGATCGTCGCAAAGCGACCGTCACGATGGATGCCATCGACCCGGCCGGAAAATTCCTGAATCAAGCCACCACCGAGGCGACGATTATCGACCCACAACTCGGTCAGCGGAAACTTGAACTCAAGCAAACAGCCCCCGGACGCTATGTGGCCGACTTCGATACGCCAGCGTCAGGGGCCTACCACTTGAACCTTACGCAGAAGACTGTGGGTGGAACGCTGTTGCATCAGCAAACACGCGGCTTGATCGTTGGCTATCCCGATGAACTGCGCTTGCATCCCACGAACAACGATCTGCTGAAATCTCTGGCCGATTCGACAGAGGGCCGCTTCAACCCACTTCCCGAAGACTTGTTCGCGACCGCATCTTCGACAGCATCAAAAAGCGCCACGACCGGTGGAGCCGCTTCGGCAGTACGCACGGTCCAGCGGACGACACCACTGTGGCCTTACTTGGCGACCGCCGCTTTGATCCTGTTCATTCTCGACGTGGCTCTCAGAAGAATCGACTTCAGCCTGTGGTGGCCGGTGCGTCGGCGATGAGTACTCGTGTCAGGCGACGGAGAAGCATAGCCATGCAGCGAAGCTGGTTCTCGCTTCGACAGGCAATGATGAAGTTGATCGCTAATTGCGCTTTACTTGAACAACCCCGGATGTGGCTGTGATGACTTGGGACTGGCTGCGTTGAAGTCTTCGCCGACCGCGCGAGCGATTGAGGCGGCGACTTGACTGAGCGTCACTTCAACATCGCTGCGCACGCCTAAGGCCGGCGTGTGGGGCCCCATCGCCGTCATCCACACATACTCGGCCCCTTCGACTTTGGCTCCGTGGTCCGTCCAATCACGAATCGTTCCGCCACGGCCGTGGTCCGGCGAAATGATCAGCGTCGTATTGTCTTTGTACTGAGGCAGAGTCTGCAGCAAGTCCCAGAGGCGTCGCAAGAAGTCATCCGAATTGTGGACGGCATTCAAATAGCGATCGTAGCGGCGGCCGTGTCCCCATTCGTCGGTTTCTCCCAGGCCGATGTACAGCACGCGCGGCCTCTTTTGAAGGAGGTATTCCCGAGCCGCCTGGATAGTGATCGAATCAATCTGGTTGTCCGGCCACAGCACGACCGTATCTTTGATCATCTCATTCAACAGGTGCTGTCGATCTGAAAGATCCGTTCCCGGAATGGGAGTGATGCCCGCATGCACATAGATCTTGGCCCGCTCCTCATTCAAGATGAACGGAAACACATTCCAAGTCGCGATCCCGGCTACCTTGCCTTCGAATCCGGGTCGACCGTTCAGGAACTCCAATACTGTCACGTTTGGATTCGGGAACTTGCCATTGGAAGCAATCCGTTCGTCGTCCGCAAAGCCGCAAAACATCTCGCTGTAGCCGGGATACGAGAACTTGTGCTTGTTCTGGATTTTGGCGATCGAGTTCTTCGATTGATCGCCGAAGACCTGTCCCTGCTTGGCCATCACCGTCCAGACAAAAGGCAACAAGGTCTCGCGTCGCTCCTGCTCAGTTTCCCGCCAGAATCGCTTTTTCAACCCCTCCACATCGGCGACTCCGGCATCTTTGCTGATGTACAGTTCCTGTGCTCCGCCGAAAAACTCCTGCCAACGAAAACCGTCCCACGTGATGTAGACGACGTTTCGGCCCGGAGCTGTCGGTTCAGCGGCATTGACCGCGGTGGCCACCAGGAGCAGAAGCCCGAAACTACTCATCGCAAACAGGCGCTGCATCAGCCGTTCTCCAGATCAAGGGGGTTGGTTTGTCGAGGTTTCACATTCTGAGCAACCGGGGGAGATTGCTCAATGATGCTGGAACATGCGGAGTTCCAAACGTCATCGATTCAACATCTGCTGGTACATTGCCGACGTGATGATGAACTGTGAACCTTGTTCACGCTGCGATCGGCTTCAGTCGCTGCCAGATCGTTGAGCCGGCTACAGCAAGTCCGCCAACGACCGCCACGATGAATCCCCAGAACAGAAATGACCAGATTGTCCATCCGCTCGGTGCGTCTTTCATGGCTTGAACAGTAACTCCCGCTTGATGCCGAACCTCAGGGTTCTCATCCACCTTTTCGATGTGCAGCATCTCATTTTGCAGCCATCGGCACTCGGCAGCGTGTTTCGCTAACGTGGCCAGCGCCGCCGAGCGGATCTCGGGCTTCGCATCCTTGGTCGCATCGCGCAAGGCCTGGATTGTCGAAGACCGAAGAGGGCCGAATTCCGCCAGCGATTTCGCCGCTGCCACACGCGTCGGCGGATCGGATGCCTGGAACATTTGGACGAATTGCCGCTCGGCATGCGTCAGACGTGCTTCAGTCGCTCGCCATTTTAACAGGACTGTCCCGCAAATCAGCAGCATGACGGCTACCAACCCCCACGGCAGCATCGACGACCCACCGAATGCACTCACTGCGGGGAGCGATGCATCGGAAGGAGTGGCCGTGATGTTCTGCAGTGGCGACACCTTCGTTGACGTGACGGCTGGCGAGAAAAAGTCGGGTTCTACTGCTGTGACGCGCCGACCCGGCTGCAGAATCTCTTCCAGCCTCCAGCCGACTTCTGCCGCTGTCGCAGGTCGCTGATCCGCGTCTTTGCTGAGCAATTCGCAGATCAACTGATCCAGCTTGAGCGGACAGTCCAGAACGGCGGCGGCCGCATGAGGGATTGGCCCCGTCAGATGCTGCTGCATCACTGTCGCGGCATTCTCACCCGAGTAAGGCGGGAAGCCCGTCAGCATCTCGTACAGAACGCAGCCCAGCGCATACAGGTCGGCGCGTCCCGTTAATGTCTTGCCCCGGATCTGCTCTGGAGCCATATACTGAATCGTACCCACCGTCCGTCCGGCCGCGGTCAATCGATTCGTCGTGGCGATCGATGCCAATCCGAAATCGCTCAGCTTGATCTGGCCGCTTTTCGTCAGCAGGAAGTTGCCTGGCTTCACGTCGCGATGGATCACGCCGTTCTGATGAGCGTACTGCAGCGCTTCGCACATCTGCAGTGCGTAGTCGACCACAAACTCCCAAGTGAGGTGACCCTTCTTTTCGAGAAGGTCCCCAAGTGTTCCGCCGTCGACCAGTTCCATCGCATAAAATCGTTGCGAGCTTTCGCATGTTCCGCCAAAGCAACGGACGATGTTAGGGTGATGAAGTTGCTTGAGGACATCCAGCTCTCGTTCGAACCGCGCGAGCAGCACCGCATCGGCTGCGACTTCCTGGGGCAATAGCTTCACGGCGACCATGCGGTCGTTGCCTGAATAACGGGCGCGATAAACGACGCCCATTCCGCCCTCACCGATTTTCTCGATAAGTTCGAATGGCCAAAGCCATCGTGGTTCCATGAGCAGCCTGCTTTTTGGGCCCGCAGGGGTCACTCGCACTGGCCGGACAAATCGTTGTCAGCAAGTGTCATTGCATTTTTTGCGGACGCACTAATTACCGAACAGAGTATCTGGTCAGATTTTAGCAACTTAGTACGAAAAACCAGCCCCTGCGGATCACAACCTCAAGAACTATGGATGATGGAGCGCAGCGCCATCGACTATAGCACTCGCAACGGCAGCGGCCCAGGCGCGGCGCAATGAGTTGGCTCGCCACAACCGACCTCGAATTCTTCCGGTTGCAATTCCAGAAAGAAAGCGCTTGCTCAAATAAATCTCGGGCGATACCCTCTTAGACGCTTTGTCTTAAGCGGCGCCGATCAGTTCGCAGAGACCCAGACTTGGGTTCCTTCAAATCTGTGAATTGGACGCATGGCCCATCGAGCCAGAGGAGTGATTCATGACTGAAGCCCTTCGATCCAAGTTGCACCCCGTCCAGCAGCGTCAGTTGTTCCAATCGATTTCTGGATGGATCGTTTGTGGGTTGCTGCTGGGAGCGGCCTTCGGCATCGGTTGCGGAGCGGCCCGGTTGTGGGCCGGATGGGTCGAAGGCGGCTGGTTCGCGTTGATTTCATTGGCGGGCGGTCCGTTATTGGCTGGAGTGGCGGCCTTGGTCTGGTTCATGCCGCGCCCGAACTGGATCGCTGCCGCTCGTGCAGTGGACCTTCACTATCAGTTGAAAGATCGCACCGAATCGGCGTTGGATTTCTCTCATCGCACCATTTCTTCCGACAAGCAATCCTTTGCAGAACTGCAATTGGCAGATGCCATGCAGCATTTAGATCGTATCGCCCCCGATGCCGTGGCCCCGTTCACAGCTCCGCGACTGTTGCCGAGTGCTTTGATTGCCGCCGCCGCCGCTATCGTGTTCGCTTTCATCCCACTGCAGCACCAGGAATTGTCGGCCGCTCCGACGGCATCGGACGATCAAATCGTCGCGCAAGCCGAAGAGATCAGCGACAGCCTGAAAGAACTCGAAGACGAATTCCAGAAGGATGCCGATCCTGAACTGGAACAACTGCTGAAAGAATTGAAGCAGAAGACGGAAGAGCTGAAAGAGCCCGGTGTCGACGTGAAAGAAGCGCTGGCCAAGATCTCGGAAATGCAGGCCGCGATTCAATCGGCTCAAAGTCAGGCTAGTCTCGAACAGGTGGATCAGCAACTACAGGAAATCGGCGAAGCGATGGCTTCGGCAAAAGCACTGGAAGGGGCTGGTCAGGCATTAGCCGAAGGGAAATATGATAAGGCCGCTAAAGAACTCGCCGAGCTCAGCGATCTGGAATTCGATCGCAAGGAAGCTCGCAACACCGCCGAGAAGCTGAAGAAGGCCGCCAAGAAATCGGGAGATGCTGGCGATGGATCGATCAGTGAAGCGGCCAACGAGATCGCCGAAGGAATCGAAAGCGACGACTCAGACGCGACCAAGAGCGGAGCCAAAAAGCTGGGTGACAAAGCGGCCAAGCAGGCTCGCAAAAAGAAAATCAACGATCTGCTCAATGCTGAACTGACTCAACTGAGTGAGTGCAAAGGCAACTGCCAGAAGAACAGCAACGCGACGGGTAAAAAGAAGCAGAAGTCGAACAATCCGAGTACCAGCTACGGAATGACCGAAAGCGGAAACATCGACGGTGAATCAACCAATCTCGGTGCCAGCGTTAATCGTGAGCAGATTAACGGGACCGCCGGCGAAGGGGATTCGGAGTTCGAAACCAGTTCGTCATCAGAAGGTCGCCAGGAAGCACAACGCGGCTACAAAGAGGTCTACCAGAAGTACAAGAAGATGAGCGAAGCCGTACTGGAGAACGAACAGATCCCGCTCGGCCATCGCCAGACGATCCGCAAGTACTTTGAATCGATCCGTCCCCAACAGGGCGAAGAAGCGAAGCAAGAATAAGCAACGGCCTCAGTGTCGTAGTTTAACCGTGTAAGCAGCGCCCCGCGCGGGAACTCCGGCTCAATCACACCGACGATTGCATAGGTCTCATCGGTCCTATCAGTCCCATTGTCTTTGGGACGCCGAAAAATCACGCCGCTCGGCGATGTGATTTCATCTCAATGGCTGCGTTTTCAAAGTTCATCGTGCGGCGGATCGTATAATTCGTCTGATTCGTCGACGCAAAGTAAATCCGCGAGCACAGCTCGCCCAGCATTCCGAAGAACAGGAACTGCACGCCCATCATGGTCGACATCACGGTCAACAGCAGCAACGGGTTACCCGTCATGTCGACACTTTGGCTTATCTTCATCCAGCACGTGACGGCCCCGGAGACAAACCCGGTCAGCAAGCACAGCAGCCCGATCGAACCAAACAGTTTCATGGGGCTGACGACATACTGGATGAAGTACTTCACTGTCATCAGATCCAGAATGACACGAGTCGTCCGCGAGATGCCATATTTCGACTGGCCGAATCGACGGGGATGATGGTTCGTCACAACTTCCGCACAACGCGCACCGCGCCAATGAGCCAGTATCGGAATGAACCGGTGCATCTCACCGTAAAGCTGCAACTCCTGGGCGATGTCCGTTCGAATCGCCTTCAGCGTGCAACCGAGATCATGAACGGGAAAGCCCGTCACCTTGGAGATCAGCCAGTTGGCGATCTTCGATGGCAATTTGCGGTTGATGAACTTGTCCTGACGTTTCTTTCGCCAGCCATGAATCAGGTCGTAACCCTCGTCAAGTTTGGCGAGCAGCATCGGGATGTCTTCGGGATCATTCTGCAGATCGCCGTCGAGCAGCACCAGAGTCTCCATGCTCGCCGCCTGCATCCCCGCCTGCATCGCAGCGGTCTGGCCATAGTTCTTGCGAAACTCGATGACTTTCACCGATGAGTCCTGCCGAGCCAGCGCTTCCAGCGCGTCGCCCGACCCATCCTTGGACCCATCGTTGACAAGGATCAATTCGTAGGGCCGCCCCAGTTTCTGCATGACCCGCGAGACCGCGGAATGCAGGAGGGGGATGTTCTCAATTTCGTTATATATTGGAACGATGACCGAGACGCTCATATTGGCTTCCGTGCCGAAATCAGCTTGTGTTTGGGGACTGGAGGATAGAAGTTTGTCAGAAGTTAAGGATCGAGTCTAGAGGGGTTGCCTCGCACCTGG
>CBIHQO010000048.1:0-15772 GCA_966211735.1 uncultured Schlesneria sp. | reverse complement strand
CGCTTGGATGACGGTGGTGTGCTCGAACACGGAGCTGATCGTTTTCACTGTTCGAGCCAGCAGGTCAATCAGTGGGGGAGAGAGTGAACCGGCCTGGTTGACGAAGACACCGCCGGGGGCCAGGGCGCGCTGGCACAGTTCGAAGAACTCGCGCGTGAACAGCTTGTAGGCCGGGCCTTCTTCGATGGGATCGGTCAGGTCGGCAATGATCACGTCCCAGCCGCCCGTGCGAGCGATGTAGTCATAGGCGTCACCGATCTCGAGCTTGACCTTGGGATTGTCGAAGGCACCCTGATGCACTTCGGGCAACCATTGGCGACAGGCTTGCACTGCGTCGCCATCGATGTCCGCGACGACGATCTCCTCGACCCCATGCCACTTCAGGGCTTCGCGAGCGGTTCCGCCGTCGGCTCCGCCCGCAATCAGTACACGGCGCGGTTTACCGTGCAGAACGAACGGGACATGGACCAGCGGTTCGTGGTAGAGGAATTCGTCACCCGTGCAGGTTTGCCACTTGCCATCCAGCACCAGTGCTTTGCCGTAAGCGCCACTGTCGACGATGTACAGATCTTGAAAGGGAGTCCGCTGATGAGTCAGCACTTGGGCGATGCCATGCTGCCAGATATCGTGCGGGGTCAGGAATTCGCTGATCCACAGATCGGCGGCTAATGTTGCTCCGGGCATAACTCAATCCGACAAGAAATCGTCAACGATCGGCCGGACTTAGCTCAGATGCAACGAGTGAGTCGCCGAACGAGCAGAGTATCCGACCGGCAGTCCATTTTCTTCAAGCCGCCACCGATTCGCGTTTGGCAGCCGATTGCAGCAATCGATCAGCAATCACTTCGGCAGTACGAGCGGTCGCGCCGGTGACGTAGATCTGTTCGCGAACCTGTTCCAGTTCCTGTCGGGCCTTCGCCAGGTTCTGACTGTCGCTTAGCCAGCGGTCCACATCTTCCACGATGGAAGTGATGACAGGTGCCGGGCTGCCGACGCTCAGGTATTCGGGCATCACTTTTCGTCCGGCGATCAAATTCGGCAGCGACATCATTTTGACAGTCACCAGCGACTTGGCGATCAAATACGTTGGCCAGGTCGTGCGGTACAGGACCACGGCCGGAGTCCGACGAGCGAGCATTTCGAGACTGACCGATCCGGATACCATCACGGCGCAGTCGGCGAGTTCGATGATTTCCGGAGTCTTACCGACAAAGAACGAGATCGGCAGGGTCTCCTGCAGCTTCTCGTATTCTGCCATGCAGAACTGGCGCTGGCTCTCTTTGTAGTTGGCGACCAGGAAGTTGATATTCGGATGCTTGGCGTGCAGGCGCCGCGCCGCATCGAGAATCAGTGGCCAACTGCGAGTGACTTCCTGACGACGCGATCCAGGCAGGAGTGCGACAGTCTGTCCGTTCTCGGACTTCCATTCGCGACAAAACGACGTGTCCAGCTTGTGCTCGGCCACTTCATCGAAAAACGGGTGCCCGACGTACATTACGGGAATGCCGCGTTCGGCGTACCAGTCGGTTTCGAAATTCAGCCCCGACAGCACCAGGTCGATATTTCGACGGACTTTCCTAATTCGCCAGGGAGCCCACGCCCACAATTGAGGCGGCAGATAGTAGATGACGGGGATGCCCCGACGTTTCGCCTTGTGGGCGATCCACCAGTTGAAACCGGGGAAATCGACCAGCACCACCAGATCAGGTTTGTGGCGTTCAAAATACTGGTCTGCTTCTTTGACCAGGCGGAAGAATTTGGCAATGAGCGGCAGAACCTGGAAAATTCCCATCACGGCCATGGTCGTCAGGGGAAACAACAACTGGCAGCCGGCGCGCTCCATCAACGGCCCACCAAACCCTGATACACGTAACTGGGGAATTCGAAGTCGCAATTCACCTATTAAATGCGCCGCATGTTGGTCGCCGCTGGGTTCACCCACGGAAAAGAACACATGCATGACAGCAACCCAATCCTTTCGCTGACGATTCCGTCAGTCCATTTTGGAATTTCGCAACGGAAGGGTTCGCAGAAATCGGCCCCGTCGTCAAGACTGATCCTGGTCAACGGGTTGCGCAATCGTGCCCAAATCGGCGGATGTGATCTGGATGGGTCAGAAAACTCGCGGCATCGGCACGGAAATGGGTCGGTCGCTGAAAAAGGGACAGAGTCTTCGCGTTGCAGACCGCTTCTCGAGATTCTTCGTCCAGCTCTGTAAGGGCTGGGTCCGTTCCTCTGTATCCCCTGATAATTCTGAATGAATCCGGGGAGCGCTACGCTCACACAGAAGACCGAGGCGCATGGCAGGGCCTGCTGACAACTTCGACAGTATCGACGAATTCAATGTGTTTAGTTGTGGGGCATTCCACAAGTGCAACTTAATTTCGCGTGAATATTGATCTGGCGGCCCATTCGTTGCGTAACGGCTGTTGATGAATCGCCACAAATTCCGTGTGTAAGCTTGGCCACGAGATAATGCACCGCACGAGATAGGGACTCTATCGCAAACGAAAGGAACCGCAGTGTTTGAGAATGAGAAGATCGTGTCACCGAGACAACACAAAGTTTTGCCTCATGGACAACTTGTATCCCGCAGAAAAGGTTTTACGCTCATTGAGTTGCTGGTCGTGATTGCGATTATCGCTGTGTTGATTGCGCTGTTGCTTCCCGCAGTTCAACAGGCCCGTGAAGCTGCTCGCCGCACCCAATGCAAAAACAATCTGAAGCAGCTCGGCTTGGCATTGCACAACTATCACGATACCGCCAACACCTTCCCACCCGGTTGGATTGGCAAAAGCACGGGCAATTACTCCGGCTTTGGCTGGAACTCGATGTTGCTCCCTTATGTTGATCAAGGGCCGCTGTACAACATCCTGTCGCAAACCGGAAATCCCAACATGCTGTTGGGGCTTGCCGCAGCCACCTCTCCGACCGTCAAAACGGTCGATTCCGTGCTTGGCGCGTTGCGGTGTCCTTCAGATCCAGGCGCCCCGACAGGGATCGTGCCTGGGGGAACCGTCCAATTCGGTCGATCAAACTATCCGGCAGTGTGCGGCTTCGATCCAAACCAAACGAACATCATGACGACTTGGCCGTCGCCAGCAGCGCAAGCCCTTCCTCCAAGCGCCTCGCAGCTAATGGGCAGCGCCTGGGTTGATCAAATGACTAAACAATGGGGTGGTTGCTTCGGCGAAAACACCCGCAAGGGGATTCGCGATATGACCGATGGTTCTAGTAACTGCCTTGTAGTTGGTGAACGCTACACACCCCAAGAATCCAGTGGAACCGTGGCTAATACGACGACAGGTGACTGTTTCTGGGCAGGCGTTCCTCTTGCAGCCTCTCCTACGTCGGGCAGCTTTCAACAGGCCTTGGTGGTTGGCGAGTGTACGACGAAAATCAACTTCGGAAACCAAAGCCCAACGCCGCGAGTCGATACGGCCGGATATGGCAGCATGCATACCGGCGGATGTCACTTCCTGATGGGTGATGGTGCCGTGAAATTCATTAGCGAAAACGTCGATATGAATACGTACCGTGCGTTGTCCCGCATCAGTGACGGCAATATTACTGGTGAGTTTTAACTCGCCTGGCATTTTCAGCGCGCTGCTGAGTGCGAATTCAGACTCCCTCCCCACGAATTCGTGCTCAGCATCGCAGCTTTCGGGTGCCACTGGCGACAGCTTTGCGTCGCCAGTGTCTTACCGATGTGTCCAAGAGTAAACAAAGCGTAGTGACGCTGAATGTTGGACTCGCTCGTCACCCGATCAAAGCGATCGCAGCGACGCGCAGACACTGGGTCGCTCCGCATTATCGCGCACGCTCACTTAGCGCGACTGGACCAGAAACCAGATTGAGAACGCGACAGTGATTCCGAACAGGATGGCGCTGGCGATCTTGAACGCACTATAAGGCCGCTCGCCCGAGACTTCGCCCGTGACCGCATTGATCACGACGCGGTATGGTTTCTCGTGATAGCGATACGCCATCAGCCAGACGGGTAACAGCAGGTGCTTAAAGGTTACGCCGCTGTAGCTTACTTTTTGAGAAGTGATGCTCTGTTCGTCGCCGCCAATGCGCTGACGGATATCCGAAGTGAGCGCGCTCTCGATCCGCAGCCGCGCCTCGCTGAAACCTGCCTCAAGCGTCACATCGTAGGTCCGCGCGAACAGGCCAGCGAGCATTTGTTGCGTGAAGGGAACACATCGTTCCAGCGGCCACGGTTCCAGGCTTTCAATCAGCGCGCGACTTTGATCGCTGGCCGCCACGATCAAGACGTCGTCAAAAAATCGCTGGAATTCCCCAGACCGGAAACTCCAACTGGTTCGCATTTCGCGTCGTTGGTCTTTCCCTTCGCCAACCGTTACCCAGTAATGATCACCGCGCTGGCCGGTGTACTTCGTGTACGTCAATGAATCGAACGTGTAGTACGGCAGGTAGACGCCGTTAAACTTGCCGCTGGCTCCCTGTTTCAAGAACTCGTTCGGAGCCCACCACAGGGATTTCACCCAAGTGCGCAGTCGTTCGGCCGCGTCACGCTCGGGAATTTGAAACGGCAGCATTCCATCGACGGGAATGCGAGTCGGCGCGTCGTGGATCTTGTCACGTTGCAGCGGGTTGGCGCAGTAGGGGCACTGCGAACTGGTGAGTGTCCCCTGGAAGATCACCTCGGCCCCGCACGAGCTGCAGCGAATGGCATGCTCGGACTCGGCCGTTTCGTCGTCTGGCTTTCCTTCCAGTCGCTGCGTCTTTAACTGCTCGAGCATCGCCTGAAAGTCATGCTCGACGATCTCGGCCGTTTCCGAAATCTCGATCGTTTTGACGGCCCCGCAATAGGGGCATTTCATCGTTTGCGTGCCGATCGAGAACTCGAGATCCGCACCGCATTCATCGCAGGGGAAAATCCGGCCCTTGCCAGAATCAATCGCTTCGCCGGCCCCCGCCTGCTTCGTTGGCTCGTCGTCTTGATCACTCTGTGGATCGGCCATGATCACGGGTCCAACGAAGCGGAAAATCCCGCAACTTCTTCCGTACACCCAACGCATGCTCCAGCGACAAACTGGCCAGGGGACTGACGTCCCCCGCTCAGAAGAGCCAATCGTCTATTTTGTCTTCGCTGGCTTCAACTGCCAGCCTTCATCGAAGAAATCGGCGGCGACGATCTTGCCGGGAAAACGGCTGTTCGGCGGCGTTCGCACGTCGACAATCACCCAGTCCGGCAACTTGGGCGTCTGACGAGCATTATTCAGGTAGTCGTATTCGCGATAAGTAAAGCTGCTGTTCAGCACGATGTACTTCTTGGGATTCAAAGGGTTCGGATAGATCGCAATCAACGCGTGGTTCGCCCCGTCGAACGACTGGTCTCCCGCGACAACGGATTTTTCGGTCCAGCGGATTGGAAGTTTATCCGCGATTTTTGCGAGAATTTTGTTGGATTGGGCATCGCCCCACAACACCAGGTTCGACGAAGCGATGTCCTGCTCGGTGATGTCGGTGTCAGACTTCACGACGGCATCGCCTCGCATCTGCTGCCGCCAGTGAGTCACGGCGTGATCGAATTCCGCATGCACCCACTTGTCGACGGCGTCACTGCTCGCTTTGCCGCTCGGTTTGACGAAGACGAATGAATCGAGAAATGCGTCGTCGATTGGTCCCTGTAGACCGTGCTGCTTGTGCAGGCCCTTCAGTTGGCCGGCCTGCCATCCAGTGGCTGTCAGCACGAAAGAACCCGCTGATCCATCTGCAGGGAGTTCGAGAGGAGCGCCGCCATCCAGACGAACTTTGCGTGGCGACCCTTTGGGGGGCTGCAGTGTCAGGGCCGAGACGTTCTTGGTTTTGACATCCAGCTCATCGCTGGCGGGCTTCGCGGTCACACGAGCCTCTTCCCAGTGTTCTTTCAGTCCATCCACGGTCAGCCAATGCATGCGGTTGTAGCTGAGGGTGAATGTGACGAACTGCAGGCTGGCCGGCGCATGATCGATTCCTTTCACGGCCCATTCTGCCAGCTTGGCCTCGATCTCCTTTTTGGATTCGGGATGAATGCTGTGCGCGGTTTTGGGGCCGATGACATGCAGCAGCTTCATTCTTTCCCGTTCGAAGGCGGCGGACATGATATCGGCCGCCTGCTTTTGACTATCAATCTCGCCGCTGTAGGCGATCGTGGGAAGATGAGCCAAGTTGGCGGCATAGCCGGGGCAGTCATACATCTCCCAGAGCTTCTGTTCGTACCAGGCTGGCTGCAGTGTTTCTTTCTGAAAGACTTTCAGGAAGTCGGGCGTCTCGGAAAACCCTGCTCCCGGGTTCGCGGCGAACCAGCGATCCGGGTAATGCACGGCGAACTGCCAGACAGCGGCTCCCCCCATCGAAAACCCGCGGACGGCGATCCGATCGGGGTCAACGCGATACTGCTGCTGAACCGCTGCGAGGGCTTCGAACGAATCGATTTCGCCCGCAAACTTGTTGGCATTGCAGTACCGACCGTACGGATGCAGCACGATGGTGTCGGGCGGATTGATCGCCCCGACGTTCTTGATGCGATCGTTGAGGAAGTTGAGTTCGCTGAGGTTTTCGCCTCGCCCGTGGAACCAGAAGTCCAGCCGGTGTGGCTTTTGGGCGGCGATGTCGTATTCGGGCGGGATCACCAGTCCGATCGGCTGCACAGTCTTGTCGATCTTGGAGATGTAGCCCCGCACGACCAGCCCCTTTTGCTGAGTCCACGGAGCCTTTCCCGCGAGCAGATCTTCGGCGCGCTGTTGGCCCTGTTTCAGCAGCATTTTCGCGACGGGAATCTCTTTCACGTCGAAGAATTCGCGGTATCGCAACGCCTGATCGACGGCGCGCTGAAAGATCAGCACGTCTGGCAGCAGTTTTTGAGCGGTCGCGTCGCCCTTTTTGAGCTGCTCGATCTGTTCTGAAAGCGACTTGAGACCCTGTTCTAACTCCTGCCGATCGGCATCAGGAACATCGACGCCGAGCTTGGGGACGCGACGCACATTGTCCGGCTGGTTGTCGGCCGGCCCATCCGCCAGAGCCGTCAGCAGGTGCCCGCCGACAAGCATCCACGTACACAAATGCAATAAGAATGGCCGCTTAGACATCCTGCCGCCTCGTCTCGGGTTCAGAAATCGGTCCGAAGTTGGAAGTTGCAACTTGAGAACAGACTGGGATTTACCCGCAAAAAATCAAGGCTGACGGCCCAAAGCGCCGATAATTTCAGAATAGGACTATTGACATGCGAGAGCAGTACGGCGAAAATCTGGTACGGAGTTGAGACTGAATCTCAAGATCAACTTCCGGCCCGCCTCGGTTGCTTCGACCAGTTGAGTGCCTGCCATGGACTTCGGTGTTCCACAAAGTCTGATTCACGATCCGGTGCATGCCGAGTCGCATCGCGTCGTTTGTCACTGCTTAAACGTGACGGAACACGAGATCCGCGAAACGATCACCGAGAACGACCCGCAATCGATCCGCGGCGTCTCGCAAGCGTGTGGGGCCGGTGCTGGCTGCATGTCCTGCCACCGCCACATCCGCCGCATGCTCAACGAGCATGTTGTGCAGCGAAGAATGCAGATGGTTGGCGAAGCCCACGCGACCGAAACAGCTTGTGGCGGTCAGCCTTCCTGCGGTTCGTGATCGCCTTGCACCCGTCGGAGTGATTCAGATGAGTCGTGCGGCTTTGATCGGCCTCATCTCTGATTGATGGATGTGTTCTGAAGACGACGTGCGCGCTGCTTCTGCTGTTGCCAGCCAATTGCGATCGCTGCTACGCATCACGACACGGTATTCACCAAACGTCGGCTGCAACCAACCGCGGGCCGCTTCCCATCATCGATCTCCAAACAACGCACTCGAATTTGGATGATATAGTCCGGCGCAAACCACGGCCGCACGAATGGTCCACAGCACAACGACCAAGCAACGAAGCTTCGGTTGATCACCCTCTGGACGATGGCACAGAGGATGGTTGCTATCGCAGTGACGCCAATCGTGGAAGCAATGAACAAGGTGACACAAACGGCGAAAGCACGTTGCCGATGGGGTTCCGGCAGCGAATGCGTGTAGTCAGGCACTCAAATAGTAACTAAGCCCGTGATTAATTCTGGCTTGAGCAGGCCAGTTCGATACTAAATAAAAGGACCAAGATTACAAGATTTCCTGAGACTCAGGAGAGGCGAAGACCGCCGAAGAAATCATTTGCGAGCCGGCACGACTTGCACAGCCGAAACGCGGACTGAATCATCGCAGTACCTGAACTGGTGTCATCAGGATTAAAAAGAACGCCGAACATCGGAAATGCTTCCGAAATTCGGCATTCACACGATTTGTGATCGTGGCTTGATACGCATACTTATCATAACATCGCTCTTGAATTTGGCAAGACACAATCAAGTGAGATACGAATACCCCCCCAACTGTTTTCACGTACCCACCCCCGATTGTTTACAATCGGTGGGGAGTATCAGAAAACAGTCGCCTAAAGAGATGCATTGCTACGTAGATACAGCCATGACGATAAACTAAATGAGGACAAACAGAACTTCGACGGGAAAAAACTCCACCCACGCTTGCAAGTTGCTCTCGAATTTGGTAAAATGGGGTTTGGATGGTATTCCCGCACGGTGTGGGCGTGGCTTGATACGCTAACGCACCGGCTTAACCGCCGGTGGGGGTTCGACTCCTCTGCCATCCGCGTTTTCTCTGTTCGCCACAACTCTGGTTTCTCATTGTGGTTAAAACTCGCTCCGCCAAGCAGATAGCCGCCCCACCACAACGTGATGTTGCTGCACGCTGGACTCCAACCATCGCAGGGCAGGGCTGGACACCGGTATCCGATTATTTCCTGACGAACTATCATCGATTGGAAATCACGCACACGGAAGCGATGGTCATCATCCATTTACTTTCGTTTAAATGGGACGTGAATGCTCCCTTCCCTGCCTTGAAGACGATAGCAACCCGAATGGGTATTGCCACCCCGTCCGTCCGGACACACCTGCGAAACCTTGAGAAGAAGGATCTTCTGTATCGTGAAATGCAGATCGGAACCACAAACCGATTTCATCTTCAGAAGTTGTTTCTGAAGCTGGAAGAGCTTCTTTTGAAGGATCAGCAGGAAGCGTCAGCGAGTTGATTACATCTAGGACTAACGACAATGGTTGACACATTGTCCACGTTACTTTCGGTCTCTCGTTTTGGCAATCACATCATTGCCGATGCAATCAACCACACAGCGCTACCCGTCGCCAACCACAGCACGATCATCTGGAATGCTCGCTGAGGGACGGTTTCGAGCAGCCACTTGCCGGCCCACAGGCCAATCACCACCACCGGGATCAGGCACGCGTTCAGTGTCAATGAACCGACGTTGATCAGGCCGAGGTGGATGCTGAACGGGACCTTGAAGACGTTTACCAGCAGGAACAGCCAGGCCATCGTGTGCACGAACTGATGCTTCGGCAGCGACAAAATGATGAGATAGGTCGACGCGATCGGCCCGGCGGCGTTGGCGACCATCGTTGCCGTCCCCGTCATCAAGCCCGTGAACCACGCGAAGATCTTCGAGTGCGGTAGCGCGGCGTCGAACCCGGGAAATCGCTGCCGCACGACTTGTAGCACCAGCATCGTCAACACGATGCTGCCGATGATCGGTCGAAACGCCACGTCGGGAATGACCATCAGCAGGCCCCAGCCGACGAAGATCCCCACGCAGATCGGCCATGCCAGTCGACGAATCTGACTCCATTGCACGTGTTCGCGAAACGTCGACGCTGCCAGGATGTCGGCGAAGATCAGTAGTGGCAGCACGATCCCGCTGGAACTGCGGCCCGGTACCGCGGTCGCCATGAACGTGACACCCAGCAGGCCGACTCCCGCCAGCCCCGCCTTCGAGACGCCCGCACAGAACGCCGCGATGATCATCAGCGTCCACTGCATCACAGAAAAGTCGGGCATGGAAGGAATGTCGGAGAGAAAAGTGACGAGATGAAAGTAACGAGTCACTCGAATGGCAGGTGACTTCGATCCAGCATCACCATCGAGGCTTCGCGCGGAAGTCTGACGGATCGTCGCTCACATTGCCATCGCAACACGTCGAACGACGCGGCGAGCATGACTATCGACATGCCAGGTGATCCGCGTTGGGCCGACACGCGGACACCTTTGGAGTGCTCCAGCTCGACGGAGCTTTGGTTTCAGTTTGAGAGGGCGCCGCATCGGAGAGCGTTGGGCCAATTCCAGTGCGTGTCGCACTTACGTGTCGCGTCTCGGCATGGGTTAGACTAAGTGGCTTTCTGCCCGCGGGACGCTACAGCCACGTGGGATGCGCTCTAAAACCAGCAGTTGTGGCTTTGATCTATGACCTCGGGGGTCGATGCAGTTGCAGTTCCGTTTGCCATGAATCCAAAGCGGTGTCGAGCCACCGCACTCCAAAGGTGCGATTACAGCGCGCTCAGGACTGTGCCGTCGATCGTTTTGCCGATCGAATTGGCGATGATCTGGCCCGTGGATGTGCTGTAGATCCAACCGACCTTCACTGTGCCATGCATCGCGGTCGGGTCGACATCGGACGTACTGATCGCGGTCGACTTCACCAGCAAACCGCTTCCTCCGTTATAGGGGTTCGTCGGCAACTGACCCATCAAGTAGGGGCCGAAGGGATAGCCAGCCGTCCCCACGCGAGCGGTGTTGCCGCCGGCGTCGCTGGCCAGCGTCAATTGATTGATCACGTTGTCGGCGGTTCCGCTGGGAAACGCTCCATCATGCTGGAATCGGAACACCTGCAGCTGCGATCGCAATTGAGTCAAATCCGCCCGCAGGGCAGATTCGTTGGCGTTCGCACTCGATTCGGTGAACTGAGGCAGCACGGTTGCCGCGAGGATTCCCAGGATCACTATTACGATCAACACTTCAATCAGCGAAAAGCCGCGTCGACGAATTCTGCGGTTGAGATGTTGCATGCCCGACCCCTGGCGAACGGGTTTAGGTGAGCCATCGGCGTGTGAAGCCAGCATGGCGAGAGACCGATTCGAGAGACAAAACGAACTGAGGATGAAGGCCGTCGAGATTTTTCCCAACGAGCGAAACTTAGGTCAGCGGCTAAGCTTGTCAAATAGAACTACTGTCATGACAGCGACTTAGATAAAATCACCCGCTGTTCGAAAACGAGTCAACTGCCGAGATATCGCGCATACAGGCTGCGAGCGACCGAAATTTCCTCCGTTCCCTGCACGATTGCTCGTCCGTCGCGGAAAATGGTCAATTGCAGACCCGATTCCGACGGTCTGAATCGAAGCAAGAAAGCGTTCTTAACGACTGTGCCGAGTGGCGCGAGGCCGACCGCCAACTCCTCTAATGACAACTGGGCCGGTTCCGCGGGCGAGACCTGTACCGAGTTCCTGCCGCACAAGATCGTCGAATGCGATGCCTGGCTTCCCTGCAACCAGTCTCGACGACGTTGCGATCCACACGCGGGACACTCTCCACGCTCGTATAGACCACTCAAATTCATCTGGCGCAGCGTCCCTTCCCAGACATCGACGATCGTTAGCTGGGGAGGGACCAGATGACGCTGTCCGGACAAGATCTTCAGGGCTGTCGCGGCCTGCAGGGCGGTCACCATGTGGACGGCGGGCCCGATCACTCCGGCGGTATCGCACGTTTCGGTCGTCCCGGGATCAGGCGGCGATTCGATCACACAGCGTAAACAGGCGGACTGATTCGGAAAGATCGCCATTGTCTGGCCATGGCTGCCAACCACCCCCGCATAGACCCAGGGAATGCCCATCTCCAGCGACACGTCATTGATCAGGAATCGCGTTTCGAAGTTATCCGTTCCATCCAGGATCAGATCCATCCCGTCGGCGTAGCCACGAATGTTCCGCCAGTCGACATCGGCCACATGCGGTTCGATCTGGATCTGAGAATTGATTCGCGACAACCTCGTCGCGGCCACGATGGCTTTGGGCAAATGATCGGACACGTCCTGTTCATCGAACAACACTTGCCGCTGCAGGTTGGTGAGATCGACAAAGTCTCGATCGACGATCCGTAAGAAGCCGACTCCGGCGCGGGCCAGTGTGTCGGCCAGCACGGTTCCCAACGCACCGCATCCACATAGCAGCACCTTCGCGGTACCAAGCTGTTGCTGCCCTTCAGCCCCGATCCCCACAAAACGGATCTGGCGGCTGTATCGATTGTCGACGGATGATTCAGAGGTCATTGAGATTGCGATTCACGGGGACTGTTGATTGCCTGTATGCATAGCACGAAACAGCACTTCTAGTGTAGCAGGATCTGTAAGGAGTTATCGCTCGTACGAGGGCCCGCCGCCTTCAATGGGTGAGTTCGATCTTCTCAAAATCGTCTCGTTCTACTACAGTCGCCGCGCGCCAGAGTCTTCATTCTTGCCTCTCGGTCACGAGGGGCGTGCCACGGCGTTGGCCGCCACAAGGACGTGATGCCCATGTTCCATGCCCTGGTGCTGATCAATCAGTTCTGCGTCGATGGTCACCAAGACCGAGCGATCGGACATCCGCCAGCAAATGTTGTCGCTCCAACACGGCATCACGCGACTGTCGCAGACGCCCAGGCCGCAGCGGTGCTGGCGCTGATGACTCGTTGGGAAACGGTCGCCACACGCAACACCGTGCCCTGGCGGGCCGAGCGTGAAATTTTGCGATTTCACGTGACCAATCGCTTCAACGGACACGCCGCCACGGCGATGGAGAGGATTCTTGGACAGATCGATGTTCGCCAACTACGCGAATCACACGACTGGCAGATCGTCGACACGGTGAACTGGGAAACGTGCCTGCAGGCAATTCCCAAAGACGAAACAGAACGCTTGTTCTACGGATCGATCCGTGTCTGGTTGAATACGGCGAGTGCTCAACTCGTCCGCTTGCAGGCCTTCGATCGTCATGGCGAACCGACCGCGCACTGGTCGGCTCCTGAGACCAACGATCTGGCCGCCGTGCTTCCCGGCGTGCTGGGCGACGATGGGATTCCGCCGGCGCCGCCCGTCGACAAGTTTGGCCGACCAATCAGGCAAGTCGTTCGGGGTGAATCAGGGCGTGGATCTCACCAGGGAGTTGCCGTCCAACCAATGCCGGTGGTGAAGAACAAGCGAATCCTGCTGGCATCAGCTCGCCTCAATGGAACCCCACCGGACGACCCGCGCGACGAGAGACACGATGCCGTGACTGACGGGGCAATCGCAGGCGGACCTACCAGGACAAATGAAATTGACGCGATCCTGAAAAACTGGCAATCCGCGTCGGCGCTCAATTCCATCTCGAAGGTGCAACTCAATCGCACCGTCTACAACCTGACTTCCGAAGAGGAACTGACTTCGAATGCCGAGCTCATCTATGACGCTCGCGGCCAGGTCAAGCTGGTGATTAGTCATGGCGATTTCGATCGACGGCAGACCCCGACCGGCAAGCGAATCGGGAAGTCAGGCCGGCCATTCAAAATCAGTCACGACCGCGCCTGTTCGTTCCAGATCATGACCTCGCCAGAGATGGGAGGAGTTCCTCTGGTCGAGTTTCAATTGCTCAGCCGCTGCTGGCTCCCCTTCCTACTCGACATCCAACCGACAGAACTACTGCACGACTGGTCGTTCACCGTACGCAGCCGCTCTGATAAGGCCGTCATGCTTTCCGCCATCCCGCGCAGCGAGATCTGTAAAGACTTTCTGGGAGAGTGCTGGATCATGATTGATGCCACCACGTGGCAAACGTCGGCCATCAAATACTACGATACGGATGGGGCAACCGAGACCGTTTACAAAGTCCAACACCGAAGTGCCAACAAGCGATCACTGAAGAATGATTTTGAAATCGACTTGAAGAACTATCGGTTGAACGTCACAGACTCATGGGACTTCACGCCGCCGCAACCAAAGCGTTGAGAGGCGAAATGATCGTGGCGGGTGTCGAATTCGGCGCGTAGGGTGTGTGGAGTCTTCGGAACACGCCATGATCTTGTTAACGCCCCCTGGTGTGTTCCGAAGACTCCACACACCCTACGCGCGACTTCATGACCCGGTCAGGCCGTACTTTTCCATCCACTTCTGGAAGGTCGACAGGTCTTGGAACTCGACGGACTTGTCGAACTGGTCCGCGGTCAGCGGCGAGTCGGCGTTGGGGACCACGACCTTCAGGCCGGTGTCGTAGATGTCGCCACCCGGTTCGCCGTGCTTGGGGAGCATGCTGCTGATGGTTTCCTTGTCGTCTTTGACCAACGCTTGCAGCAGGCGGACACCTTGAAAGCCCATGTCGAACGGGTTCTGTACGACCATGGCGTCGATCTGGTTATCTTTCATCGCGGTGATGGCATCGGGTTCGGCGTCGAACACGACCACGGTGAAGTCCTTGCGGCGGTCGAGTTCGCGGACGACGTCAACGATGGCCGGGGCGTTGTACGACCAGATGCCGACCAGGACCTTCAATCCTTCGTGATTGCGAATCGCATTGCGAACATTATCGCGAGCAGCCTGCTTATTGGTGTCGTCAGCCATCTTGTCCTTGAGGACAAACTTGTCACCAGCCCCTTCAGCGAATCCGTCGATGCGTTCAATCGCGTTTTGAGCACCTGTCCGGCCGACGAACGTCACGTAGTCGCCCCCTTCTGCTCGCAGCCCCTTTGCGCACTTGCCGAGGACCTGGCCTCCGGTGCGATTGTCCGTGCCGATGAAGGCAAAGCGCGCGTCGGCGAAATCTTTGCGATCCAGATCCGAGTCGATCGTCAGAACTTTGATTCCCTTCTTCTGAAGGGCTCGCAACTCGTCCGCGACCGCGATGTTGTTGGCATCAATTGCCGAGACGCCGACACCGGCGATATCGCTTTGCGTGCCGTACTGCTGCAGCTTCTGCAACTGCCCTTGAGGAGTCCCATCGTTTACGTCGAGAACGGCTTTCAGTCCACTGTCAGACAGCTTGAGCTCGCTGTTGGCGGCCATCAAACCGGCTCGGCAGGCGTCCCAATACGGCGAATCGCCGTTCGTCAGAATCACCAGGCGCTTCTCACCGCCCTTCGTCGCATCCCCGGACTTGGCGGTGGTCGACGAGTTTGACGGGGATTTCGGCACGCTGACATCACAGCCGGCAATACTGACGGCCAACAGACCAAACAGCCACAGCACCGACTGACGTGGGGACAAGCTCTTCATGGGAACCTCAGAAGTCGAAGTGAATCGGAAGGAAGTGGGCACACGATACAGGTCGCGCGGGAGATGGGTCAAGCAGCGATCCAGCTAAGATTGCTGGTCGCTTTCTTCTCTTTTTTAACAGGTCTCAATGGCAGATAAGCTCGTTACTAGCCATATCGGCAATATCATATTCAGTCTTATGGTAAGAGTGTTGCCGATGATCGGTGCTTCGTTTTAGACAAATGGCGGCGTATTTCAGCCAAATGATCAGCTTTGTGCTTGAGTTGGCTCCGCGATATCCCCACGAACAGCCCCGCACTGAATTCTCTGACAGAGTTTTAGCTCGTTCAGCAGATGGCATAGCTGATGCTATTGGCGAACCGCGTGCGTTACTTCGCGGCCTGCTTGGGGCTGCGACTCTTCCTTCCATGGGCTGGGGTGAGGTGAGATGCTCCGATATTCGACAAAGGCGTTATTGTTGTTGCCGCTCGTTGCGGTTGGATGGTGTGCGGGGTCGGCGACTGCAGATGGGCCCGCAGAGGCTGTGACTGAGAAGTCAATCATTCGTCAGGCCGACTCGGCAGTCCCATCCAGCGATCAAGAATTGCAGGAGGTCCCGAATCC
>CBIHQO010000047.1:0-15815 GCA_966211735.1 uncultured Schlesneria sp. | reverse complement strand
AGTCTCCCCCGGAACCGAAGTCGATCTTCGCGGCTGGGTCCGAACGAAGCGGGAGTCCAAGCAGGATTTTGCCTTTCTGGAAGTCAACGACGGCAGCTGCCTGGCCAACGTGCAAGTCGTCGTCGATGCCAGCGTCCCTGATTACGCCACCTCAATCAAGCAGATTCATACGGGTGCCAGCGTCGCCGTGATTGGCGAAGTGAAAGAGTCACCCGGAAAAGGCCAGCGCGTCGAAGTTCATGCACGCAGCCTGAAGGTCCTGGGGACCGCCGACCCGCAGACGTATCCTTTACAGAAAAAAGGACACAGCTT
Source organism: uncultured Schlesneria sp. (assembly GCA_966211735.1). Classification (GTDB taxonomy): domain Bacteria; phylum Planctomycetota; class Planctomycetia; order Planctomycetales; family Planctomycetaceae; genus Schlesneria. The sequence goes on along the minus strand of CBIHQO010000047.1, from coordinate 15,503 downwards.
CGAATTCCTGCGCGAGAAAGCGCATCTGCGTCCACGAACGAACACCTTCGGAGCCATCGCCCGAGTTCGCAACGCTCTGTGCGCCTCGATCCATCACTTCTTCCAGGAGCGCGGCTTCCTCTATGTGCAGACGCCGATCATCACGACCAGTGATTGCGAAGGAGCCGGCCAGGTTTTCCAGGTAACTACACTCGACCTTGCCAAGTTGCAGACGTTCAAAGGTCCGGTCAACTACGAACACGATTTCTTCGGTAAGAAGGCGGGACTGACCGTCAGCGGGCAACTCGAAGGTGAGATCTTCGCGACGGCCGTCGGCGACGTCTATACGTTCGGCCCTACCTTCCGCGCGGAAAACTCGAACACCACCCGACACCTCGCCGAGTTCTGGATGGTCGAGCCCGAGATGCCGTTCTACGAACTCGAAGACAACATGGACCTCGCCGAAGCCTTCGTGCGAAAGGTCGTTAAAGATGTGCTGGAGAACTGTTCCGAAGATCTCGCGTTCTTCAACGAACGGATCGAACCGACGCTGCTGGCCTCACTACAGAACATCGTCGAGCACGACTTCATCCGTCTGACGTACACCGAAGCGGTCGACATCCTGGAAAAGTCAGGCCAGAAGTTCGAGTACCCCGTCAGTTGGGGTAAGGACCTGCAGTCCGAACACGAACGCTTTTTGACCGAGCAGCATTTCAAGCAGCCAGTGATCCTGACCGACTACCCGCGCGAGATCAAATCGTTCTACATGCGTTGCAACGAAGACGGCAAAACCGTCCGCGCGATGGACGTCCTGGTCCCCCGCATCGGCGAAATCATTGGCGGCAGCCAGCGCGAAGAACGCCATGCCGTTCTGATCGACCGGATGAAAGAATGTAACTTGAACCCCGAAGACTACTGGTGGTATCTGGAACTGCGCCAATACGGCACCGTCCCGCATAGCGGCTTCGGACTGGGCCTGGAGCGCACCGTCCAGTTGGTTACCGGCATGACCAACATTCGCGATTGCATTCCCTTCCCCAGAACACCGAAGAACGCAGACTTCTGATATTCCGGTATAGGTCCCATTGGTCGCATAAGTCCTATCGCTTCGGAGAATAGGACCTATGGGACCCACAGGACCGATAGGCCAAACCGCGCCGCTACTTCGCGACCAGATGCGGTTCGATCAGATCATTCCAGATCTGATACCCGGCATCGGTCATGTGCAAGTTGTCCTTCAAGTATAGCTCCGGCTTGGGCATTCCATCGTCACCCAGCATCGCGGGCCAGACATCGACAAATGCCTGATTCTTCCCGGCCATCACTTCGGCCTGCAGCAACCGATTCGCCTCTAAAGCCGCCTCGCGTAGCTTCCAACGACTCAGGCTTGGCTTGATGCCAATCAGGATAATCCTGGTCTCGGGCAATTCGGCTTGAACTTTGTCGCGGAAGATTCGATAGCCATCGCGAACTTGAGTCGGAGTTTTCTTGTTCGCAATGTCATTGTCACCGGCATACAACACAATCACCTTCGGCTTCGCTGGAAGCACGATCCGATCGACATACCGAGCCGAATCAGCCATCTCTGATCCACCGAATCCGCGATTCAGACAGATGTAATTCGGAAACGAACTCCCCAGCTTCCACATCCGGATGCTGGAACTGCCAATAAAGGCATTCGCCCCCTCCACCGGAGGCGTCTTCTGATCCGCCTCCTCAAACTTCCGAATCTCAGCTTCCCACTTATCCGCTACCGGCTTCGCGTCTTGCGCAGGAAGCACGGCAGCACCTAAAACCAATAGCCACACCGCCACCGCGGTCTTGATCGATCTGAATTTCATTCCGGTTGTCTCACCTGTGCCGAGAAATGGGACGCTGTATCCATTTAGCATGTCTCGATTTCCGAAAAACGCAACTCGACTCCCTTCCCTTCTCGAAACTGGCCGATATACTGCCTATCTCCTCCCAGCAAGAGGAACACCCTGACGCGGGGTGGAGCAGCCCGGTAGCTCGCGAGGCTCATAACCTCGAGGTCGTAGGTTCAAATCCTGCCCCCGCCACTTGATGCAAAAAGCCCTTCGACGGATTCGTCGAGGGGCTTTTTTGTTTCATCTCCGGAGCGATTCAAGCAGTTGTCCCACTCGAACTCGCGTGACGCCGAAAGCTGCCGCCATCTAGCGAGCGCGAGACATTGAATCATAGTTCGAAGGAAACATCACTTAAACGTGCAGATGCAGCTTATCGCGACCACTATCTCGCTTTTGCCAGTACCAATGGCCTATGTGCCGCAGCTTTCCCGGCTCTTCCCGAAGTTCGACAAACAGGAACGGGTCACACGAAACGACCACGATTGGTACGAACAGTAGCGGGACAAATTTGATGACGAGCAGTGGAGCGGCGGTTGCTCCTACGAATGAAGACGCCGCTGAAACAGCCGGAGTGTCGAAAACCGTTCGAGTCGCTTCCAGGATCTGTCCAAGCCACGTCTGGTGCTCAGGGACTATTGTTGTCGCATAGCCATAACGACCATATTCCCAGTCAGCCATAAATCGGGCACGATCTCGTCTGCGAGCATCCTCCCGGCTGCGCTGCCAATACCATGTGATCCCGTGGCAGATTGATCGAATCCGTCGTTTGACTGCCACGCCGAAGTGCCAGCAAAAAGCAGCGATGCTGGCGAATACCATGACGATTCGAAAGCACCAGAGCCAACGCAGCGCGAGTTGCTGCGCCGCTTTGATTCGGCGGCGCGCCTCTCGGCAAACCTCGTCTGCCGTTACGGGAATGGGCAGTCCGTCGGCATTCTTTTCATCACTGAATAATGGCACTCCGTACCAGATCGTCGCATCGCGATGGTACATGCGAGCCTCAAACAAAGCCTGCTTGACCTTGGGCGGAGGATTATCGGGAATTCGTTTGGGATTGCGGGTCAATGTCATCACCAGATCGTTGCGACCCTGAATCCAGAGGGACTTCTCGATCAGATGCACGATCTGGTACTCGTCGTACCATCCCGAATGGCTCTTCAACTGACCCGCAACGAACTTCGAGTCTTGAATTTGCTTCCGCGTGGCGATTGAGGCCAGGTCGACGGCGAAACGAGTGATGGATTCCGGCTTGATGATCCGGATCTTCTTCTTGGCCAGTCCCTGCAATCCAAACGGGGATGAATCCTCGAAACCTGAGCCATTGTCGGAGAATTGATCCAATTCAGTGTCGAGTTGACGAGCGGCCGCTGGACTGGACATCGCGAATTTCCTTCAAAAGCACGAATTGAAACAGCTAAGTCACAAGGACTTTCCTGCGAAGGAACTAACAAAGAGCTCATTACCCAAATGCAACTGCCACAATGAGTTGGACCTTGGAGAAATCTCAGTGGGTATCGACCTCACCCGTCTCAGACTGCCGCCAGTAGTCGACGCCACCGCTGGTAAGCAACGAATCTCGCGGGAAAAGGATCAAAAAATGTCGTAGCCACCTCGCAGCGAGCAATTCCATCTTCAACAGTAGAATCTCCGCGCAAGTCGGACCGGTCCTTGCCATCAGTTCCAAGTCCTCAGTGCAGGTACCAGCCCCGCCTACCCCGCCGCTCTGGAAGCGTCGTCAAGCCGTCATGCGATTCTATCGACCTACACGGGACGTGGCTTCTTACGGGGGCGTTTGCCCCATTTGTCCGCATCTCCGAAGTCGATAAAGCGGCGGCGTGGCCAGGGTTGGACCAATGGGAGACCCCTGTAGTTAGTCGATCGACTTTGATCGCAAGTGCAGCGCGAGTAGCCTCGGTTGCTTCTTTGCGATGTACTCGCGATTGACCGATGACAAATGTATGCTCCCTACCATGAGCAACGGATTATCATTGTCGCCTGGCGGCAGATTATCTTACGAATCGCGGCCCGATGCGGATGCCCTCCGAACGACCGACCTTTCTTCGGCCGCATCGGACCGACTGGAAGCAGCCTTCCGCGAATCGACTGCGGCTGGCCTGATTGAATTGGCGAAGTCTCAAGAAGACCGCCAATTGGCGCCGGACCTCCTGTTCTGGCGAGAATTCGCGCGCCGCTTGTTTTCGGCCATCTGTAGTCTGGGAGAAGCTGCGCCAGCACATTGGAACAAGGTCCCTCCACCGTCAGAAGACGAACTGACAGAACTAGTTGCCTCGGCACCGCCGATGCGCGGATTGGAATATCTCGATGCCACGGTGCTGCAGTCCCTGTGGCGCGAATTGGCAAGCAGAGTCGGCGAAGAAAGCACCGCGTGGAAGGCAGGATCGGCGGACTATCTGCAGCATGTAGACCCCCTCTTCCATCAACTCGGCCGCGTCACGTTTCATTTGGCCGAGAACAAGCGAGATCCCGATCGTCCTTTCGCCTTTCTGGCGACCTTTACTCATCGACTGACGGATCAGGCTAAGGTGGCACATATTCCACTCGCCGAAGTCACTCCTGGAACCGGTCGAGCGCGCCGCGGACTCAAGCCCGCTCGTGCGCGAACTCCTTGATCGTAAAACTTTGTTCGCACCGCAGGCATGGTCCATCCAGCAGGCCTATCGCTTCTTGCAGGCGACGCCGCAAATGGAGCAAGCGGGCGTCATTGTCCGCGTGCCCGACTGGTGGTCGACTCGTCGTCCCCCACGGCCACGCGTGCAGGTCGGTCTGGGAAAACGGGAACCGAGCGGCCTGGGCTTAGACGCGATGCTCGACTTCGATGTCTCTCTCGCGTTGGAAGGAGAACCACTGACCGCTGCCGAACAGCAGCAGTTGCTGGCATCCACCGAAGGGCTGGCTTTGCTCCGTGGAAAGTGGGTGGAAGTCGACCGCGAGAGATTGCAGCAGGCACTGGAGCATTGGAGCAGAGTTCAATCCGCACATTTGGATGGAATCGACTTCATTCAGGGCATGCGGTTGCTTGCCGGCGCGACCCTCGAACAAGCAGAGAAAGAACAAGGCCACACGGCTGACTGGTCCGACATCGTCTCCGGCGATTGGTTGCGCGAGACACTGAAGCAAATGCGTTCGCCACAACAGGACCGGGCCTGTCAACCAGGTCGCGATTTACAGGCGACGCTACGACCGTATCAAGTGGAAGGCGTCCGGTGGTTGTGGTTTATGGCGCAGATGTCCTTGGGCGGTTGCCTTGCCGACGACATGGGCCTGGGAAAGACGATCCAAGTCATCGACATGCTGTTGCAACGGCGACGCGCTTCACAAACAACTGGCCGAACCCCAAGTCTTCTCATCGTTCCAGCATCCCTGCTGGGCAATTGGCGACAGGACTTGACGCGGTTCGCTCCAACATTGTCCTTTCAGATGCTGCATCGGTCGGAATGCGATGCCGACCGCTTGACCCGGATCGCCGGGAATCCGGCCCAGGCACTGGCAGGGTGCGACTTGGTGGTCACGACGTATGGGCTGGTCCGCCGACAACCCTGGTTAGCCAGCGTGACGTGGTCATTAATCGTGCTTGACGAAGCGCAGGCGATCAAGAATGCCGGGTCAGCCCAGACCAAAAGCGTCAAAGCGTTACCGGCCCGTACGCGTCTGTTGCTCACAGGGACACCCGTTGAGAATCATCTGGGAGACCTCTGGTCACTGTTCGACTTTGCGTGCCCGGGACTGCTGGGGAGTGCCGCCGAATTCAAGAAATATATTAAGCGGCTCGACGCACAACACGATCCGCAAGCCTACGCTGGTCTGCGTCGTCTCGTGCGACCCTATATCCTTCGCAGATTAAAAACCGATCCCACAATCGCTCCAGACTTGCCGCTGAAAACCGAAGTGCGGGTCGAATGCTGTCTCGCGAAGAAACAGGCCGCGATGTACGAACATGCGGTCGCAGATCTAGCACGGCGACTGAAAGTCTCGGATGGTATCGCACGTCGCGGCCTGGTTCTGGCAACGTTGATGCAGCTCAAGCAGATCTGCAACCATCCATCGCAGCACCTGCAACAGTCGACGTACCCGCCGGAAGAAAGCGGTAAATTCGAGCGTCTGCGGCTGTTGTGCGAACCGATTGTCGAGAGACAGGAACGAGTCCTGGTTTTCACTCAGTTTCAATCACTGACCGAGCCGCTGGCGACGTGGTTGCAGAACATCTTCGGTCGCGCGGGCTTAGTGCTGCACGGCGGGACACCCGTCAAGAAACGCAGCGAACTGGTCAAGACTTTTCAGTCCGAAGACGGCCCGCCGTTTTTCGTGATCTCGCTGAAAGCAGGCGGCAGCGGGTTGAATCTAACCGCCGCTTCGCATGTGATCCACTTCGATCGGTGGTGGAATCCCGCGGTCGAAAATCAAGCAACCGATCGTGCCTTCCGCATTGGCCAGAAGCGCAATGTGCTGGTTCATAAATTCGTGTGCCGAGGCACCGTCGAAGAACGAATCGACGCCCTGATCGCATCGAAGCAAAGCGTGGCTGACCAGGTTCTCGGACCGGATTCCGAAACGGAAACGAAGCTGACCGAAATGAGCGACGACCAGTTGCTTGGATTCGTCGCACTCGACCTGCGCCGAGCCTTGGATGAGGGTTAAGATTGCCGCGTCTCAAGTCGGTGGATACGCTTGCTTGAGAACTTGACTTCCTTGGATGGAATTTCGATCGCGAGAGCGAAAGGAGTCGCACGATGGGTTTCGGACGAAGCTGGGACCGTTACGATGGCTATGATAGCTGGGCTCCCTACGTTACGGTCGCAGAGCGCCGTGCCCAGGCCGCCGCGAGTGCAAAACAACTTGAACAAGAGCGAGGCCGGCCACTGGCCCCGATCAAGATCGAAGGCCGCAAGATCGCCAAATCGTTCTGGGGCAAAGCCTGGTGCGACAACCTGGAGGCCTACAGTGACTATGCCAACCGATTGCCTCGCGGCCGATCGTACGTGCGGAATGGCTCTGTAATCGATCTGGAGATTGTCAAAGGAAAAATCAACGCCTTGGTCAGCGGATCTGAAGTCTACACGCTCGCCATCACAATCAGCCCCCTGTCACAAGAAAACTGGCAGACCATCCAGCGCAGTTGCGCCCGATCAATCACATCATTGATCGACCTTCTGCAGGGCCGGTTTGATCGCGGCGTGATGGAACGCCTGACACAGAAAGATGGCGGCCTGTTCCCGAAGCCAAAAGAAATCAAGCTGGCATGCGATTGCCCCGATGCCGCAGGAATGTGCAAACATGTCGCCGCCGTGATGTATGGTGTCGGAGCGAAACTTGACCAGTCCCCTGAACTACTTTTCACACTGCGCAACGTTGACCATCTGGAGCTGATCAGCCAGGCGATCTCCGACGACAATTTGAATCGAGCGCTCACGGGCGACCTGGAAGACCGGTTGCAGGCCGACGATCTCGGTCAACTGTTCGGTATTGAACTGGAAACCGGCTCTTCTTCCACTGACGAGGCACCAACGCGAAAGCCTCGACGTAAGACTTCACCACCAGTCAAAGCAGTCCGCGCGGCGACGAAAAAACCGACCACAAAATCAGCGGAGCGCCGGGCGCCTGCCAAAGGCTCGAAATCATCCTCAACGCCAATCGCGTCCGCCAAGCCGGCGAAAGCCAAGTCGGCAACAGTCACACGGACCTCAAGGATACAGGCGAAGAAAAAGTCAGCCACCGCTGTCGTCGTCAAGCCCACTCGTCGAACGCGACCAGCGAAGTGAGTCATATTTCGCAGCGTGGTGCCTGCCATTTGCTATGGAGTTTGCTGCCCCAAATTCGTAGGTAGGCAGATAATCTGTTGCCGGGTGGACATAACTCCCGTGTTGCATCGACGTACCGTCAATGCTTTCTATTGTCCGATCATCGCTGGCGGTTCAAAGCGTTGGCGTGTTGATCGGAAGCCCGTCGTTCATCCCGGGTAGGTTGCGTTGAACTTAGGCAGCAAAGAAAGTGGATTGATGGCTGGTATGGACCCCAAGCAAATCGAAGCCGTGATGCGAATCCTCTCCGATTGGAATCCATTGGGTGCTGCCGCGGCTAAAGTCCCCGATCTCGACAACTACAGGATCGAAGCCATTGATATCATCGCGGTATCAGGATTCGGTCGCATGACCCAATCCACGGTCGACGGTGCAGTGTTTCAGGTGATCAACCAAGCTTTCGAACTGTCACTGACGAAAGAAGAATGCAGCGCACCAGCCATCGCAATCTACTCTGTCCTGGCCAGGTAGCGCCAGCCAATCGGACCGCTGTCCCACTTGGACGAACGAGGCTCTCGACTTGGTCTTGATTCACGCCGCCGCACAATGCCATCAACCTACACAGGACGTGGCTTTTTGCGAGGGCGTTTGCCCCATTTGTCCGCATCTCCAAAGTCAATGAAGCGGTGAATCATGGCCTCGTCGACGCGAGGGCAGACGATATCGCCAGCGAATCGCTGCAAGTTGGTGGTGTCGAAGGTCGGGTCCGTCGTGGCGTACGACTCGTACAGGTCGAGCGATTCGTCAGCCTTCTGTTCTGCGTCGTTGCGATCGCTGGCCGATGCCGGGCCGACGAATTCGGCTCCGTAAACGTTGAAGTAGCTATCCACGGCGCGGATCAATTCACGAGGCGTCATCGGATGCCTGGGCGACAGATGATAGGTCCCGCCATGGGCCGCCTGCGTCTCGTACAGCCGAACCATCACGGCCGAGACCCAATCGACCGTCACCATATTCCGCTGCTCGTCACCGGTCATATTCAAGCGTAAAGGCACATGGCGCCTGCCATCGGGGCCGGGTTCGATGTTCTTGAACAGGAACGACATGAACTTCAAATGATGCAACAGGCCGTGATAGGTGTTCGTATAGCCCGTCACCGAATCGCCGACGATCACCGCCGGCCGATAGACGGTTGGAGTGTCGAGGCAATCGGAGCTTCTTACCAATTGCTCCGCCAGGAACTTGCTCTGTTCGTACTCATTGCGGAACTCCTGCCCCGCATCCAATTCGTCTTCGAGGATGACCCCTTCACGATTGCCACAGACATAAGCGGTCGAGACATAATGGAACTTGCGAATTCCAACGTCGCGACAGAATTCGATCACATTGCGAGTGCCGTCAAGATTCGTACGCCAGGGTTCTCCGGCTCGATCCGCACCGCGGAAGGTCAGCGAAGCGGCGTTATGCATCATGGCGTCGCAGTGCTCGGCAACCCATGCTCGACCTTCGTCGTTCAGGCCGAGGCCTGGGGCCGTAACATCCCCTTCCAGGCAGATCGGTCGTGGCAAGGTGACGTCGCCGCGCTGGTCCCACATGCGCATGATTTCTTCAATGCGATCGGCGGCAGTTTGTTCGCCATCGCTGCGAACGACAACGGCTACCGCATGATCGCGTTGCAAGAGGTCACGTAGCAGATAGCGCCCGACAAGCCCGGTCGCACCAGTCAACAGCAGATATTTCATGGCATTCTCGTTCTGACCAGCCTCAGCGCGACATCGGCTGAGCTTGCGGCTTCCACATTCCCAACTCGATCAAGTCCCCGCTCACAGGACGCGGCTGGAGAGCACCTTCGGGGCAGACCTGAACGCACAGGGTACAGCCCACGCAAAGATCCTGACTGATCTTGGGAGCATATCGCCCCTGGAATTCCTGCGGCTCAATCGCAACACAACCGACCTCAAAGCAGTCACCACATCCGGTGCAGGCTTCGGCATTCCACTGAGCGCGCTGCACAGGCGGCTTGGGCTTGATCAGCAGGCAAGGAGCTCGACTAATGACCACGGCCGGCCCGGCATGATCCAAGGCTTCTCGCAATATCGCTTCAGTCTCTTCCAGGTTATAGGGATCGGCCACGCGCACCCATTCGACACCCAGCGCCCGAACGAGCTTCTCCAGATCGATCCCCTTCCCCGCTGAGCTCTCGCCTTGAGCCAGCTTGCCATTGCCCGAGTGCCCCTGCAATCCGGTCATGGCTGTCGTGGAGTTATCCATGATCAGGATCGTGCCCCGGCCGCCGTTGTGGACGAAGTCCAACAGTGGTGCCAGTCCGGAATGAAGCAGCGTCCCGTCACCGATAATTGCCAGGACCTTGCCGTGCGACTCTGTCCCCAGAGCCTTCTCCATTCCCAAGGCCGTGCCGATGCTGGCTCCCATGCAGACGACGGTGTCGATCGCATTCCAGGGCGAGAGCGAACCCAGCGTATAACAGCCGATATCCCCGGCCACGGTGACGCCCAGACGAGCAATCGCGGTATAGACGCCCAGATACTGGCAGCCAGCGCAAATGCGAGGAGCCCGCGGCGGGATCGCTTCGTCGCCTTTTTCGAGCGGCTGTGGCGTTCCACGAGCCAGGCTGCGTTCGATCCGTTCAGGCGAAAGCTCACCGACTCGAGGCAGCCAATCGGCTTGTTCGACGGTGACACCCAATGCCCGAATCTGCTCGTCGAGGAATGGGTCTAGCTCCTCAATCACCAGCAAGCGATTCACTTCAGTGGCAAATTCCCTGATCAGTCTGGCGGGCAACGGAAATGTCTGTGCAAGCTTCAAAACGGATGCGTCAGGGACTGCTTCGCGCACGTAGTTATAGGCCATCCCCGCCGTCACAATCCCCAAGTCACGGTCTCGGATCTCGGTCACGTTGAAAGGCAGCTTCTCGGCATTCTCTGCAAGTGCCAACAGGCGATTTTCAATCACCGAGTGTCTCAGCAGCGCTTGCCGTGGCAGCAGCACGAACTTGTCGAAGTCGCGAACGAACCCGCTGGCACCCCTTGGGTTCTTTGGTGCTGCCCCCAGCCTGACGACGGTCTTCGAATGACAGAGCCGCGTGGTCAACCTGAGGATCACCGGCGTATCGAACTGTTCACTCAGTTCGAATGCGTGGGCCATCAGATCTTTGATCTCCTGGCTGTTCGACGGTTCCAGCATCGGTAGCTTCGCGGCCCGTGCGTAGTGCCGACTGTCTTGCTCGTTCTGCGAACTGTTGGCAGAAGGATCGTCGCCGACGACGATGACCAGGCCGCCATTGATGCCAGTATAGGCTGACGAGAACAGCGGATCTGCGGCGACATTCAGCCCGACATGCTTCATCGACACCAGGGCCCGAGCCCCGGCAAATGCGGCCCCTAGCGCCGTCTCCAGCGCGACCTTCTCATTCGCGGACCACATCGCCTTGATCGAATCATAGGTGGCGAGCGACTCCAGAATCTCCGTGCAGGGAGTCCCGGGATAGCTTGTCGCGACGGTGACACCACATTCGTAGGCGCCTCGTGCAACCGCTTGATTGCCGGAGAGCAGAACTCGCTTACTGGTGATTGGACTGAAAGGAGGCGAAGAGGTTTGAGAGTCACTCGACGTCATTGTCACCGAATCCAATCGGAGAAAGTATCACTACGCGACTTCGAGGCAGTCGGTAGCACTGCGTACCACGGCGGACGAATCTATGAACCAGGCAAGCGTCTTCAGCAGTGTGCCCGGTCCTACTTCCAGAAACTGAGACGTGTTAACTTCACTGAGGGTACAAAAGCTCTGTTGCCACCGCACGGGCTGCGCCAGAAAAATTGAGAAAAAACGATGGACTTCTGTGCCCGTGCCCAACTCGCTTGCGCAGTCGCACGCCACAAATGGCACCTTCGGATCCGACCAGGACACCCGATCCAGCCGCAGCTTAAGTTTGTTGGCGACTTCTTGCATCCATGGGGTATGGATGGCCCGACCGGTGGGTAGCCGCCTGGCCTGTTTTGCACCACGGGCCAATGCCGCGTGCAACACGTCATCCACCTCTTTGCCGGGCCCGCCAATGACAAACTGAGCCGGGGAATTGAAGTTCGCGATTGTGATTCCACTCTTCGCGGTCAGCGCGTCTTGAACCGTCGCTTCATCGAGCCCGATGATCGCTCCCATAGCCAGATCGTGGCCATCTGCCAGTTCTTCCAACAGCCCCTCGACGTGCGTGATCAGTTCCAGGCCCGTCAGAAAATCGTAGACCCCCGCGACCCAGGCTGCAGACCAGGTCCCCAGGCTATGGCCCAGCACCGCGTTTGGAGAATGTCCACGCTCTCGGAGCGCCGCCGCATAGGCGCAATTGATCACATAGATTGCCTGAGCTTCTTGACGCGGCGAGACGATCTTGCGACCGGAACCCTCAAGGCAAACAGGAGCCAGTGGATAGCCCAGCGCCTCTTCCGCCTGGCGAATCAGTTTTCCAGCGATCCCAGGTCGATCGAATAGATCATGTCCCATTCCGACATAGCGACACCCCAGACCAGGAAATAACCAATTCATGTGCGACAAAGTGTCGCCGCACTCTGCCCCCGGTGCTTGGGCAGACTCGAACCATAAACCTTCGGACATTCCTGCGAGTTGCTCCTGCCGCGACTTCTAATACTGCTTCACTGGTCGGCGGGTGGCCGGGGTTGGAGGGCTTTGCCGAAACCCCGGGGAAGTCGCCGTCCCAATGTAGTAGGCACACTTCGTGTGCCGTTCCTCAAGATTCAGCACACGGAGTGTGCTGCCTACATTCAAGAGGCGTATTCCTTGGAAGTCTAATACTGTTTCATTGATCGAGACCGATTCAGATGCGGTGACTGGACCACATGCGGAGCCCCCGCGAGCCCACTCGGATAGTCATAACGTTCGAAGACCGACTGCCAGCGATCGTAGATCCGCCGCTTGGTCTCTTCCGCCATATCGAACCGATTCTTACGGAATTGGCGGTGCGAAGCGAGTTGACCGTCCAGTTTTATTCTTAATGCTTCGAAATCTCCGAACCCAAACCGGCTATAAATCTTTTCGAGTTCCCCGACAGGATCCTGCTCCAGGGCTTCGTACTTCAGTTCATGAAACTGTTTCGGAGCCACCAAATGCCGGTCTGCTTCGAAGACTTGGAACAGATGGTCGTACATTGTGCAGACATCTTCTTCCGCACCTTCGTGCCGCGGAATTCCCAACGCATTCGACTCGAACAGCCGGTCTCTCAGATGCATCGCCGAATTAAAGACATCATACGGGTTCCGCACGATGTGAATGAACTGCGCATCGGGAAACAGCTCCAGCATCAAGCGGATTCGGTACGTGTGTGTCGGCGACTTCAGCAGCATCCGCTGTCCCGGCAGTGGTGCGCCTAACTTCTTCTCGTGACGCAGGGCCACCTTCTTCAGGAAGGTGGTGAAGGCTGTCGTCCAGCGAAGTTTCTCTCGTGGAGTCAAATCCTGCAGCTCAAAGAATCGCTCGTACTTCCAGCGCTGTCCCTGATAAGCCAGCATCATGTACGGTGACAGCCCTGTCAGATTGCAAAGGGCTGTCTCATCTTCCTGCGGCGCGTCCCAACTGATGCGCATGTTGTCCATCGGCCGCGTCTTGGGCAGAATCCATCCCGTCAGGGGTGCCACTACTGGCTCGGTCAGCAGGCAGTGATGCGGCGACAGGATCTGATACAGATTCGGGCAGATCATCCGTGGATCATTGGAAAGTAACTCGTGCAGCAGCGTCGTGCCGCTGCGCCAATGCCCCACGATGAACACAGGAGGATTCTGGAGCTCATACCGCTTCAGTTCAGCACCGTGCACGAGATGCTCGATCGCCTTGAAGACGGAATTGCTGACGCTCATCCCCGACACGAGCGCCAGCCGCAAAGCCTTTCGCCAATGAATGGGAGGCCCGCCCGCGAGCAGGCGGCACCAGTTAGGGATATCCATCCCCTGCCAAATACTGAAAATTCCCTGCGATGACCCGTATTTTTCCTGTCGGGGTTCCACCCTCATTGTTCACCGTAGGCTTCTACTTGCAGGATATCCGTACCCTTTCTGAATCAGTGCGGCGACATCCTGTTCATCCGCCCTGAAATACGATTAAAGCGATCCACACGCCTCCAATCGTATTGCCACCTGTCGACCTGCCGCAAACATCTCGTGATTCACGTTCCTTCCGCGGCTCGATGTCGATGATTCAATGGCTTCCTGCCAGTACATATCATCGATTTCCATTCGCGTCGAGAGCGCCCCGAGCATGTAGAAGTTCAAACTTCGCGGACAATTGGCCTGGCCAGTCGCCTCGGTCCCCGGATACCAAGTGATCCGGGAGTCATTCAGTTGCGCGGGAGAGAATGTCGACGTCGACGTCGACGATGCCGCCGTAGGTGGCTTGGCAGCCATAGGCTTGCGCCAAAGTCGATTGACCAGAGCGATCCCGTCGGGACGCAGGAACGGCAACTGCTTGAATGCCTCAAACCCTTCCAGCGACAGCAGCAGATCCACTGCCTGATGGCCACGATGTGTCGAATAGAGCCCCGTTCCCAGGCGCACCTGGCACGAGACACTGCCGAATCGCTGGCTTAGACCATGCATCTCACTCTGGCAGACATCATACCCCGCCAGCAGAGCTGCTTGAGCCAGCACCCCACTTGCCAGAACGACCCCCTGACCGCCCAGTCCGGCAATCAAAGTTGTCGTCGTCCTACTATTCTTGAGGGTCACGAGTTGGACTCCTTGAGGAACGGATCAATTCCGGGCACGCAGACTACCCTGCGAGCGGCAATAAGGAAATTCGCTCCGAGCGCGGTGACCACGAATCTGACAGATCCGCACGAATGGGAAACCTAGGCGAACCGTAGAGTATGCAGAAAGAATGAAGGGATACGCGGACGAAAACGCTGGTTCGGCGCGGGTCTCGCGCTGGGCAGATATTGAACCAATGGATCGTGAACTTTGTACCGCGACGGGCCCACTCTTCCCCGATCGACCCTCGCCGCGCTGGCCTGTCGGAGCCAATGCCGTCCAAGTCATTTTGCAGTTCTTTGGCCTCCGAGCGGTTGCACTCTCGGACTGGGGCACCACAAATGTTGGCGACCTGCGAATCGAGACCGAAGATGGCGTCATACTTTTCCAGTTCGAGAGCCCCACCGCTCGACTTTCAGGAGTGGCTGAGTTCTTCGAAGTAGCCAGCATTTCGGGCTATATCAATGGCAACCCCGATCTACCCTCGAAATAAAAATGCACTGCGACCCATTGGCTGCTCTGGACAAGCGATTCCCTGCGGATGTCGACGATCACCAGTCTGCCTGCCAGAGCCCAAAGGTGGCGACGCCGCCTTGCCATTCGTCTTGAGAACCCAACCTCTTGGCGAAATGGGCTATATACTAGTCAAGGTCTTCCAGAGGACTCTATTAGTGATGGCAACGGGGAATGCGCCTGATAGCATAAAGCGGTTGGACATTTCACTTGGTTTGCCTCGCTCACCCACAGCTCATCTGACGCACCACCACGGAAAACGCGTCATGTGGACCAGCCTTCGCTTCCGTCTCGCGTCGTTCTTCGTGGGTCTGCTGTTATGTGGATCAGCCGTAATCGCGCAGGAAGCGGTGCATCCCGGCCACCATCCAGCGGGCAATCATGGCGATGCCCACGACATGGGCGCACATGAATTCGCGAAGGATGAGCTTAGCGAGTATCGACAGGAATCGTATGTGGGCTGGATGATCCGCAACATGGCATGATCGGCCTGCTGATTCTGGCGGCTAGCGTGATTGCCCTGCCGATATTGGGGCTTGGCCTTGCCGCCCCTTATTTTGTCGTTCCACTTTTGGGCGAGCCTTGGATGGTCGCGGGACAGATTATGAGCGCTCTTG
>CBIHQO010000046.1:0-15998 GCA_966211735.1 uncultured Schlesneria sp. | reverse complement strand
TTATCGGCGGAGGCTACTATCATCCGGGCAACTGGCGCAAACGGTTGGACTTTGGAAAGGGAACCTTTGGCGACATTGGCTGCCACATCTTCGATCCCGTGTTCAAAGCTCTCGATCTGACTGCTCCACTCACGGCTCACTCCACGGGGCCGGCACCGTCCGCCACGAACTGGGCCAATGATGCCGTGGTCCACTTCACATTCCCCGAAACGAAGTATTCCGTCGGGCCAACGTTCCCAATCACCTGGTACGACGGTGATCAACGTCCTTCCAAAGGGGTCACCGGTCCCGTCTTAGGAAATCGCCCATTGCCAGATCAGGGATCGCTGTTCATCGGCGAAAAGGGAGCTCTCCTGCTGCCACATGTCGCCCCACCGATTCTGTTACCCGAAAACCGATTCGAAGGTGTGGAGCGTCCTCAAATCACCGGCAGCAATCACTGGCATCAGTTCGTCGATGCCGTCATGGGTAACGGAACTACGCTGGCCCCGTTCAGCTATGCCGGACCACTGACCGAAAGCGTGCTGCTCGGCGGCGTCGCCACTCATTTCCCCAACCAAAAGCTGGAATGGGACGCGGCGAACTTGAAATTCACGAATCAGCCTGACGCGGCCCGCTTAATCCGACGGCCCTATCGCAGCGGCTGGGAGGTCACGGACCTGAGCGAGATTTGATCGATCTGCATGGGAAGCGCGCGAAGCCGGCAACTTGATGTTGCCGGCTTTTTTTGTTCGCAGCGGTCGCCAAATCGCATTCCCAGCCGCCACCGTGAGACGCAAGTGATTTATGCAATACAAGTTGCAACACAGCACGAAAACATCATCGTATTCTTTGACTTGTTGGTATCAATTGTGCCTAAGTTAACAGGCGACAGGAATGGGAAGGCCTGTTGAATGCTCGTCAGGCAATCGGCAATTTCCGCCGATAACGAGTTCATGAACAAACGTTCATACAACGTCGGCGTCCAGGGAGGAGTGTCATGTCGCGCAGTCGAATGCGAGTCATGAGCCAGTCAGATTGAAGTGGGAATTGTCTGCCTCCTTTAATGATTGCGTTTCATCTGGATTTCGCCCATGAGCCATGCATCTGTTCCCGATGTCCAACCGCTTGCTTCTCAAACGGCAGGCTTGGGTCCTCAGTGGGAAATTTGGGGTGTTCGTCACGTCGCTCAGCGGATCGGCATCTGTGAGTGCCGTCGGCGACTGTTGCACATGCTCCCAGGCTTGCTGCCCATTCTGCTGTTGGTGTTGCCGCATTACGATCCGTGGGAACTTCCACTGAAACTCTGTGTCGTTGGTATCTCACTTGGAATCATGGCGTTTGCCATTTTGCGATACAACGACTTTGCACGTC
The DNA here is from genome assembly GCA_966211735.1 of uncultured Schlesneria sp. Lineage (GTDB taxonomy): Bacteria > Planctomycetota > Planctomycetia > Planctomycetales > Planctomycetaceae > Schlesneria. Next base: position 14,645 of record CBIHQO010000046.1, on the reverse strand, counting down.
CTGATGAAAGTCAGTGGCACGTTTCGGTGATTGGCTACACGATGCCTGTCGTCGCGATGCTTCTGCTGCTACCTGGACGTTCCGAATTGGGCTTGATGACGCTTGGTGTCCTGGCCTTCGGTGACGGATCGGCAGCTTTGGGTGGCAAGCTCATGCAAGGGCCGAAATTGCCGTGGAACCGATGCAAGACTTGGGCTGGATTGGCATCGTTTGCAATCGTCGGGTCCATCGCGGCCTCGTTCAGCTACTGGGCTGATGCTCGCCCAGCAGTCCCGATCCGGATCTGCTGCACGATTGGTATGGTGGCCGCATTGATGGGTGCCATCGTCGAGTCGCTGCCAATTCGTTCGCACGATAACTTTCGGGTCGGTGCGACTGCCGCATTGACCGGCCTGACAATGCACATCCTGCTATTGGGTTGGTGATGCTTCTACAATCACGCCGAGCCCGTACCGAATCGCCCCGTGTGCATGCCTCTGTCGGCTGCGCCGATGCTGCCTGCGCCAGCCTGTTGGAAGTGCGGCATCTCTCCCGAAGCTTCGGCTCGCATCAGGCTGTGGTGGATGTCAGTTTTAAGCTGGAGCGGGGTGAAGTGCTGGGACTGCTCGGCCCCAATGGTGCTGGCAAAAGCACGTCGATGATGATGATTTCGGGATTGCTTCGCCCCGATCGGGGTGAAGTTGTCATCAATGGACAGGTCTACAATGGACGGGACCCCAATCTGAAACGACAGATCGGACTGGTCCCCCAGGATCTCGCGATCTATCCGGAACTGAATGCCATTGAAAACTTGCTGTTCTTCGGCAGGCTCTACGGAATCCGGGGGCGTGAGCTTCAATCGCGCTGCGATGAAGTCCTGCAGCGAATCGGGCTGACCGACAGTGCTCACCGTCCATCTGGCAACTACTCGGGCGGCATGAAACGGCGCCTGAATTTCGGTGTGGCACTGATGCACCGGCCCTCAATTCTGATCCTTGATGAGCCGACTGTGGGGATCGATCCGCAATCGCGTTCGCATCTTCTCGAATGCGTGCGCGACCAGGCGTTGTCCGGGGTCGGCGTAATCTATGCCAGTCACTACATGGAAGAGGTGCAGGAGATCTGCGAACGTGTCGCGATTGTGGATCACGGCAAAGTGCTGGCCTGCGACAGCATCCCCCGACTCCTCGAAGGCTTGAACACCAGCCTGCTGATCCATGTCGAAGGGGAAGGCGATGTGCAAGGACGGCTGGCCGGATTGGCCCGGCTGGAGCGAGCCGCCGATGGAACCGCGGTGATCGTGGTGAGTGGCGATTGTCGTGACATGGGTGAGCGATTGCGCTCACTGTTGCATCACCTGATGGCGACCCGCGTCAAAGTGGTTCGGATCGAAACTCAGCAAACGAACCTTGAACGATTGTTTCTGCAACTGACCGGCTACGGCCTACGAGACTAAAGACGATACCCAACGAAGGAAGTTCTGGCATTGGATCGGATGCCACGGTTTTGGAGTCCTCGACAAAGCCGTGGCACCCCGTGTTACTAACCGCCTTCTGTGAGCTGATGATGTCTGCCTGGCAGATTACTCGAAAAGACTTGCTGCTGCTGTTGAAAGACAGGCGCGCCGTCGTGCTGCTGCTCATCCTGCCATTGCTGTTCATTTCCATCGTGGGAATGTCGACCGGGCAGTTCCTGACTCGCGACGACAACAGCCAGAAATTTCGCATTCTCGTTGTCGACCGGAACAGCAGTGATCTGTCTCAACAATTAATTCGAGAGCTGAAACGGAATCGAGAACTCTCGGTCACGACGAGTGACTCAGCAACCGACGCGGCCGAGACACTGCAACGCGGCGACGCTTCGATGCTGATTACAATCGGAGCGGACTTCGAGAACCGAGCCGAGCAGCTGCGGATCTCGGAAGTGTTCAATTCCGATTCTGGAATGCTGGCTGGTGGCCCCGAAGCGCTGGATGTCAAACTCGAGACTCGCCCCGCCGCGATTGGTCTTGGTCGGCTCCTGGAGGGCGTAATTTTCACCAAGATAATCAAGGTCGTCGCCCCGGTTGCCGCTCGTAAAAATCCGGTCACGCGAACGTGGGTCGATGAGACCCCTTCCGATCAGGAACTGCAACCGGCCGCGGCATCCTCCGTGGAAAAGAACATCCCTCAACCGACCGCCGTCTACTCGTGGATCGTTCCTGGATTCACGGTGATGTTTGCCTTCTTCGTGATCAGCGTGATGGCACGCTCGTTTATCTCTGAACGCGAAAACGGCACGCTTCGTCGGCTGCTGCTGTCACCCATTAGTCAGACCTCCGTGCTGGCCGGAAAGACGATCCCCTTCTTCCTGACATCGGTCGTCCAGTGCCTGCTGCTGTTCGGCTGCGGTCGCGTCCTATTCGGCATGTCCTGGGGACCCGCTCCGATCTACTTGATTCCCGTGATCCTTTGCACATCACTGGCGGCAACAGCGTTGGGGTTGCTGCTCGCGACGATCGTCCACACCGATCAACAAGTCTCTTCGTATGGAACAACGCTGATCCTGGTCCTTAGTAGCATGAGCGGCTGCTTCTTCCCGCGCGACATGTTTCCACAAACGATGAAACAGATCAGCCTGTTCACGCCACACGGCTGGGCACTAAAAGCATTCGACGCAGTCCTCAGTCAGGCGACAGTCGATGTCGCCACCGTCGCCACCTGCTGCGCTATGCTGGTCCTGTTCGCGGTCGCTTTCTTCGCGACGGGAAGCTGGCGATTCCGCGTCGCCAGCTAGCGTCAACCCATACGAACCAAACTACGCCAGCGCGTCGCGAGTACGTTTGACCAGATTGTTCTCCGCGTCTCCCGAACCTCTTAGGTTGTAGACACCCGCCGCCAGGAAGCGGCCTCGCCATTCGGGCGAGACATGCTGGAAGTCTTCCATGATCGCAGCACTGAACTTGTAATCGTGCGAATTCGTCCCCTTCAGGAAGATCAAGAGACGAGCAGCGTCGATGAATTCCTTTGGATCGGGATGATCGTTGACGTAGGTCAGCAGCTTGCTGGCCGCAACCGAACGATTGCGAGAGATGTCTGCCAGGATCTCGTTCAATCCGTCAGCACCCGATTTCAATTGTGCTGGCTCCAGAGTGTCAAGCCGCGTGTCGGCGATCTTGCCGCGACTGATCATCGCTTCGCGGAACAGCGGCACGAAAGCCACGTTCTGTAGGAAGACCATCCGTCGCGTATCGTCATGCTTGGTGGACTGAAACGCATAGCGCAAAGCATTCGACGATGTCATCGCGTGCAACGCCACGATTCCGGGCTGACGCATCAGCAACTCTCCGGCGCCGACAAATAGTGCGTCCCAAATGGACTGAGGCGACACTCCTCGATTGATAATGTCGACCGCTTTGGCACAAGCCTCTTGATCGTTGGCCGTTCTCAAGACCGCCAGAAATTCTGTCGTCGCGGCAGGGTCGACTTTACCTTCCGTCCAATCGGCTCGCAGCTGCGAGGCCAACTCGCGATTCCGTTTCCATGGCTGGTCTGCGGCGGCGTCTCCCTTGAACGGGTTACCTCCTTCGTGATGTTGCAAGGCGTAGGCGAGCGACCGCAGGATTGGCTCAGCGTGTTGCCAACCGATCGCGTCGAGTGTGCGACGACTATTGGCGACAAAGATCGCCTTGTGCCCGATATCGCGGAAGTCGCGAGCCCCATAGCGATAGAATAGCTCAAAGACCTCTTCTATTGTCGACGAGCGAGCAAGACCTGCCACAGCGGCATCGGCCGCTCCTTCGTCCCAGGAATCCATCGCATCAATGAAGGCTTGCCGTGCCTTCTCGGCCGGAGGGACCAATGACTCTTTCACGGGAGCCATGGTCCAATTCCCTTCGCGCACATCCGCCGCCTGCGAAGACTTGAACTCATCCAAAGCCCAGAAGATCGGCAGCCAGCGCTGGTCATCGGGTGACGCCTGGCTAGCCAGATGCGCGGAATTGACAACGAGGACCGCATGAAACTTAAAGCCGACCGATGGCCGCGGCTGAATATTTCGCACACCTGCCAAGAGCAATGCGGCCAGGACTTCGCGATAGGTTAGACCTCCCTTAATACGCTCGGCGACCTTTTCCAGCAGTTGCTCGCGAGGGGTGTCTTCCAGCAACTTCACGACCGGCTCGATGCTGGGATCGAGTTGCACCACCTTGGGATCCAATTGGGATTCCGCTGCGGCCACCGGTTGCAGTTGGGAGAGAAATCCCAAGTCGCCCAGGCCGGCCAGGGCTCCTCCCATAGCCGTACTCTGCAGAAAGCTTCGTCGAGATGTGTGTTCAAACATGGCAATCACCTTCCCAGGAATTGGCCCGCCGTGAACGAGGACACCAAAAATTATACCAAGTCGTTTATTCGCGACCGGATATTTTCCCTCCGCCAAATTCTCATCCAACCTTGGCTCGTGCGGCAGCAAGCATCTTGTCGAACAACTGCCGCTGCTCAATCAAGGCTGCTGCAGGATCGCCGGGGACAACCCCCTCCTCCAGCATCAGCCAGCCGGCATAATCCATTTTGACATACAGTTCTAACAACTGCTGGTGCGGATACGTCTTTGAATCCAGCAGATGGATATGAGCCGTTTCGCCAAAGCGATCTTTCACCAGATTGAAGTTGTGCTCCAATCCAGGGGCATCGAGATCCTCGGGATTCGAGTTCCAGCAGACACCGACGTTGGTGTTGTCGGCCACATCCATGATCGCCTTGATCGTGGGGAGCTTGCAGCATTGTCCATGCACTTCCAGGCGGATCTGCTGACCAAACCCGGCGGCATACTCGCCCAGTTCATTCAGCGACTTGCCAATCTGTTCGATCGTTTTCTCTTTGGGAACATTGGGATGGAACGAGTCCGGTTTGACTTTGACACCACTTCCACCGATATCGTGACTCAAGACAATAAACGCTTTCGTCGCTTCGATCGATTTCGCGACGACAGCAGGATCAGGATTGTCGTAGCGTTCATTGCTGCCAATCCCGACGCATTTGACATCGGTGTCGGCGAACCGCTTCCTGACATCCATCCGTTCCGCTTCGGCAAGAGCGGGCTCGACTCCGTGTTTGTGAGTCGTGCGAAGTTCAACGCCCAGGCAACCCGCCTTGGCACAATTCGCAATCAACGTCGGCAAGTCCCAGTCCTTGCCCCACTGATACGTGACCAAGCCAAACTGAATGTCCGCACCTTTCTTCTCCTCAGCAAGGCCGACTTGAGGCTGCCCAAGAGTGGCGAACAACGATGCTCCGACGGCAGTGGCACCTAAGAATTCACGTCTAGAAAACCGCAACATTAGAGTGTTCCTTAGTTCAAGTGCGAGAATTCAAACTCTTCTCTTAACCATTCACCTGCGGACCAGCCACCAATTTAGGCCACACCGTATTGGTCCGCCATGCTTCGGCTTCGTCAAAACAGTTGGCAATCCGCTTGCGAACGAACTCAATCAGCGCTTGATCCTGATCGCGGCCCGCAAACTGTTCCAGTTCCTCGACACTGATCGGCGTTCCCACGACGACTCGCACGCGCGTTGGTCTCAGGAACCAACTCTTACGGCCGAGGGCCTGAAAGCCCCCTGCGACTCCCACCGGAAAGACCGGCACTTTGGCGCGTCGAACCAGCGCGATGAAGCCCGGCTTCAACGGGCCCATCGCGCCGGTCTCAGTGCGAGTTCCCTCAGGAAAGAGCCCTACCAGAAAACCGTGTTGCATGCGTCGAATGGTTTCACGCATCGTCGCCGTGGCGGCCGCTTCACGACGGATCGGCATGACATAAGTGTTGCGCAGAATCCAACCGATGACCGGGACTCGAAACAATGAGTCTCGTGCCAGGTAGCTGATCGGCCGGTGTAGGGGAAGACCGACTAACAATGGATCGAGGAAACTCTGGTGGTTCGCCAGGATTAAGCCTCCATCTGCGTCGTCCAGTTGCTGGTGGCCGCGCGAACGATATCCGAGCCAGAAACAAAAGAAGATCTGCAGGATGAACTGAAAGAATCTCCAGATCAGACTGCGTGACTTTGGGGGCGGAAGCGGTAACGGTTCTGCGGGTGACGACATCCAGAATGCTCTTGAATTCAGCGGTTTATCAGTGGCGAATTGCGTTTCACGGTTGCAACTCTTACGATTCTAGGCCCAATTCGCCCGCCCTACGACAAGGGCGGGCCGTGGGTTGATCACGTGGCAACGACCTCGCGATTGCCGATTTCAATCATAGCTGACTCGCGGGGCGATGCCCACGCGGTTAAACGACGAGTGATGGCTGCATAACGTAAAGAAGGACCAACATGACCGACAGTATGAAGCCCGCCACGCAATGTCTGCATGCCGGACAGGTGCCCGACCCCACGACGAACTCGCGAGCGGTACCGATTTATCAGACGACCTCGTACACGTTCAACGATACGGATCACGCCGCCAGCCTGTTCGCATTGCAAGCTTTCGGCAACATCTACAGCCGCATCATGAATCCCACTTGTGACGTGCTGGAAAAGCGTCTGGCTGCTCTGGAAGGGGGATCGGGAGCGTTGACGGTCGCCTCGGGACAAGCGGCCGAATCGCTGGCGATTTTGAATATCGCTCAAGCCGGACAGAACATCGTCTCGGGATCCAGTCTGTACGGCGGGACCTACAACCTGTTCCACTACACGTTCCCGAAGATGGGGATCAAGACCAAGTTCGTTCAACAGGCGGATCCCGAAAACTTCCGTAAGGCGATCGACGAAAAGACCCGCTGCCTCTATGTGGAAACAATCGGCAATCCGCGCGTCGATGTTCCCGACTTTGAAGCGATCGCCAAGATCGCTCACGATGCCGGGATCCCGCTGATCGTCGACAACACACTCGCTTCGCCGCTGCTGTGCCAGCCATTCAAATGGGGTGCCGATGTCGTCGTCCATTCGTGTACCAAGTTCATCGGTGGGCACGGAACCTCGATCGGTGGCGTGATCATTGAAAAGGGTGACTTCAACTGGGGCAACGGCAAGTTCCCAGAACTGACCGAGCCCGATCCCAGCTATCACGGTATGAAGTTCTTCGAGACGTTTGGCCCGATGAACCTGGCGTACATCCTGAAAGTTCGCACTCAACTGCTGCGCGACCTGGGTCCGGCAATGAGCCCCTTCAATGCATTCCTGTTGTTGCAAGGTCTGGAAACGTTGCATCTGCGGATGCAGCGTCACAGCGAAAACACCCTGGCGGTCGCTCAGTTCCTGAAGTCGCATCCCAAGGTGGGCTGGGTTCAATACACGGGCCTGGAAGATCATCCTTCGTACGCACTGGGCAAGAAGTACCTGCCGAATGGGTGCGGTGCGATCCTTGGCTTCGGTGTGAAGGGTGCGACGGAAGCGGCCCAGAAAGCCGCCGGGATCAAGCTGATTAACAGTGTCAAGCTGTTCAGCCACCTGGCCAACGTCGGCGACAGCAAGTCGTTGATCATTCATCCGAACAGCACGACTCATCAGCAATTGACACCTGAAGAGCAGAAGGCATCCGGCGTAACACCGGACTTCGTTCGCTTGTCGATCGGGACTGAAGATATCAGCGACATCATCGGTGACCTGAAGCAGGCGCTCGACGCAGTCTGATCGATCTGGCTTGATGACAACTGCCGAGTTTCCCAGGTCTGCAATGACTTGGGAAACTCGGTTTCTTGATCGACCCTCATTCTAGAAGATCATCTGCGCGCCGATTGTGAAGATGTTCAGTCGGCTGCCCGCGACAACATCCCGTTCACTCCAGACGGCGGTCAAGCGAGCGTTCGGACCGTTCATCACATACTCAACACCAACATCAAGGCCTTGCGAAAACAGACCTGCCGACGGTGCGAGGTAATCTCGGTTGTATTGCTGGTAGCGCGTGTACGGTCGGAAGCGACCACAGATCGGTCCCACTGAAAAGATCTGTGGAAACATGTAGCCCACGTAGACGAAGCCGCTTTGACCTTGTTGGGTGCTCGTCACCAAGTCTGAATTATTGTACTTGTACAACGCTCCTTCCACTGTCACGACGCCTTCGTTTTCGAACTTCGTCTCGTACAAGAAATCCATGTTCATGCCGGTGAAGTTAGCCGGCGCCGCGGCCGTCCCCAGCGCGTTGTGTTGCGTCTGGATCGCGAAGCCAAGGGCGAGAATATCCTTCTTGCCGTAGTAGCTACTCTGGTGGTAGTAGCCTGGCTCCGCGTCGAGAAAGTTAAACGTCACGCGGGCATCTAGCTGAATGTTGTTGCTCGCGTTTGGAGCGGTGTCTGGCGGGTTGGTGTAGGGAGACTGCAATGATCCCCCCGTCCCATTGAAAGCACCGACACTCCACTTGATCTGGCCACCGGAATACTGTCCCCAGTATGCGGCACCGAGTTGACGACCCTGGAAGATGGCGGGGTAGTTCGACACGAATGGGAAGTCCCAGCCGTTGATGTAGAACGGTCCGTCGATGTTGGAACGGTCGGACGGTGGCAGGAACTGGCCCATCCAGACGTTGAACATGTCTCCCGTTTCCACTTTGACGATGGCGTCCAGCAGATTGAAAGGGCTCGGCACCCCGAGAGCGGCGGGACTGACCCCGTTAGCCAGATCGACGTCCGAATTCAATTCAAACCCGACGTACTTCGTAACCTGACCGCTGGCGAGCAACCGCGCGTTATTGAGTGTGAAGTAGTTGCCGAGCCCAGCAGTGGCGTGTGATTGCCCATTGTATGACGCGCGCACCGCGGCGCCCACTTTTGTCCACTTGTCAGGAGCCCACTGGTACTTATAGCCGCTGGGGTCAAGCCCGTCGCAGCACCCCGCAAACCGGCCGCAAGAGTCATCGCTATTTGACGTCGCAAACACCTCTGCCGGAGCGGTGGAGTTGTATTTGATGTAGTCCTGTTCCGCTGGAGTTGGCGGTATCGCACCCGGCTGCTCGTTCTGATCTAGGGCTTCGTTAATTCGCTGCCTGGCCGCCTCTCCGGGCCACTCCTGAGCTGCGGCGGGTCGGCTTGCAGAGACGAGTAGTACCACCATGGTCACAAGCGAAAGAAGGGCCTTCATACGTTCCTCGGTCGATGTCCGGAGATTGGCGAACTCAGCATGGGTGCGGGCATCAAAGACGTTATGACTGGCATAACCGCTACATTCATACTCGGACGCCGTTATCAGAATCTTGAGAGCATGTCCGTTATCTTACCCAGTGCCCCATCCAGCGACATCATCGGGGGAGGAATTTCTGTATCATTGTGATGCCCCCTCAACTACCAGTGTCGAAATGAGTTGAGAGGTATTGGGCCGAGCTGAAGTGGCAGGATTTGTCAGTCCCTGTCAGGGTTTTGGGGTGTCTCGTTTTTTGGGCTGTGTGGTTTCGTTTCTATGGCTAAACACTGTCCTCGATGGAGATGCATGGGACAGCGCGTCGGCCCGCTGAGTTCAATTTCTGGCCGACTCCGCTCGCCAGATTTTCGAACGGATTTGCTTGGGGGTGTCATTAGCGGCATCAAACTCCCTTCGCCGGGAAGCAAAAAAACGGCCACACTGACTCAACCACGATGACGTGGTGAAAAAGTGTGGCCGTTGGTTACGGTCCACGCGTATTGCGTCCTGCAGGAAGGTCATTGTGCGAAGGCGCAGGCAACCGTCAAGATGTTATTTCGATGACTTGCCTTCTTATGTACGAAGGCTTACTGACAGTTTTTGACACCCCCGGACAAAACTTGACAATAGGGGACAAAACGCACCTGTTTTTGTCGGTGTTTCTCAAGAAAGTGGATGTTTTGTGACAAATGCTTTTCGCCCATTTTGAGTGATGCGGTAAGTCTGTTCTAGGCCCGTGTCACGTCATGCTGCTCACTCGCGTGGATCATCCCTGGAGGCGACTATCTGCGGCTGCGCAAAACCAGCCATCTCACCGCGCTCCCGACCGCCACTGCGATGATGACAATAGGGACTAAGGCACCTGAGTAATGAACATTCGGCATGAGGGGGGCTAACGTCGCCACAGTGGGATTACCCGCCCCCTCATGCCCTTTCTACGACTGTCCGCCAAGATTGGGGATGGAACTGCCAGCGACTGTTGGGCCGCCTTGTTCGGCGCCTCGTGATAGCAAGTTCAGAACGGTTTCCCAGTGAATGGATTTATGGACCCTTTTGGAATTGGTGTCGCTCGAACAGCCACGCTCGGATGTTCTCGCTGGAATTGTGACAGGCCTTGATCGGTAATTTTTGTGTTGATTGCGACCAATGACTGAAGACCTGTCAATTGGTCCAGTTGCGCGAGGCCCTCGTTGCTGATCTCGGTGTCACTGATGTCGAGGATTTGTACGAACGGAAAGTCATCGAACAATGCCAAGTCATCATCTTTCACACAGCTCTTGGCCAGAGAAACGACACACATCTCCCCATCCCACACACCGCCTCCTCCGAGTAATTCGATTCTGTTCCAAGCCGCTTGGGCTTTTTGCTGAGACGGTGTCATTGGCTCCCTTAATTTGCCGAACGCCAAAAATACCTTGCCTGCGAGGAACGACGCACTTACATCACTGTGCATGGGGGCATGATACCAAATGAGGCGGCCTTATCGCAGCGGCACTGGGTTGGCCGAAGCGGCCAATCCAGTGGCACGGCTGTTGTGATAGGCTGTACACTGCCCCTTCGTTTGTTTTGCCGTTAGGCTGCCGCATTCGTGCGCAAAGTGACCCTGTTTGATTTATCAACTGTGCAAGATCCATGACACATCCCTATAGCGCAATTCCGGAACTGTTCGACCTTCAAGCCGGGGGGCCGATTGTCCGGATTCCGACTGGCCAGGACGTTCCCTTTACGCCGCGGGTCCGCGCGATCGTCGATACGGCCGAGTTTCAGCGGCTACGCAATATCACGCAACTGGGCCTGGCGGGACGGATCTATCCGGGGGCGACTCATACTCGGTTCGAACATGCCCTGGGTGTCTTTCACAATTCCCTGCGGTATCTGTGGCAGCTGGGCAAGGACGAACGGTTTTCGAGCACGGTCAGTGTTCACCAGGCGGAAGTACTGATGGTGGCCGCCCTGCTCCACGACCTGGGACATTGGCCGTTCTGTCATCCAATCGAGGATATGGGTCTAGCCGATTTGCCGCCGCATGAAGCGTTTGCCGCCGAGTTTCTGTCGTCATCGCGCGAACTGGGGCAGGTTCTGCAGAGTGAATGGTCGATTGAGCCCGCGGAAGTGCTGGATGTGCTGGTCGCGAAAACCGATTCGATGTCACTGCGACTGATGCGGTCCGTGCTGTCAGGGCCGATTGACATCGATAAGATGGATTACCTCGAACGAGACAGCCTGCATGCCGGGGTCCCCTACGGACGCAATTTCGACCGTAATCGATTGATCCAGTCGTTGCTGGTGAATGAATCCGGTGACGGATTGGCCATCACATCCAAAGGAAAAACCGCGGCGGAACTGATGGTGTTTGCCCGGTACGTGATGTTCAGCGAAGTCTACTGGCATCACGCGGTGCGCTCGGCGACCTGCATGTTCGCTCGCAGTTTCTTCGAACTGCATCGCCAGATGGACCTGCCGACGCTGTTTCAGCAGAGTGAATTTGAGGTGATTGCCGAATTGCGGCGGTCGGCGGTCGGTTCCGAAGTCACGTCACTGCTGGATGGCGTCTTCGGCGTGAAGCGGCGACTGCACAAGCGGGTCGTTGAGTTCAGCCTGTATCAGACTCCCGACTTGTATCGCACTCTTGCCGGACGCCCCTACAGCGAATTGATTGGCGTCGGAGCGAGAGTGTTAGACACGGCCGAGCGCTGGCTGGGTCGATCCTTGAATCCCACAGACCTGTTGATCGATGCGCCGCCGATTCATAAGGAAGTGGAGTTCAAGGTTGATATCTTCCATCCCAAGGAAGGAGTCTATCGACCGCTGAGCCAAGTCTCGCCGGTCGTCGCCGCGTTGGCTCGCACGCAGTTCGATGACTACGTGAAGCGAGTCCGCGTCTTCGCCGAGCCGACGCTGGCTCGTGAATTGGCCGGGAATCGCGAATTCACGCAGTGGTTGACGGACGCGGCCGCGACGTAGCGCTCGGATTTCCGCAGGACTGCCCGTGCGTTGATCAATTCCCATCAAGAAGTAGCTATGCTATGAACTGGTCGATGAGATAGACTGTTCAGGCTTAGTAGATCCGGACGCACCGCATACGGAGTATGCGGTCTACATTGGGGGATCATCGCGTGATATCTCGACGGCAGGTACTACAAGCGGGTGCGATACCACTGCTTGGCCTTGGGCTGCCGCGATTGCTGTCCGCCAACCCGTCCGCCACGTCCGGTCGCCCCAAATCGTGCATCTTCATCTATCAATATGGCGGACTGAGCCAACTCGATTCCTGGGATCCCAAGCCCAATGCGCCGAATGAAGTTCGTGGGCCCTATCAGACGATTCCCACGGCGGTTCCCGGGTTTCACGTCGGCGAACTGATGCCCAGGCTGGCCACGCTGGCGGATCGCTATGCCGTGATTCGCTCGATGAGTCACAGCGTTCCCGTGCATGATGTGGCGAACAAGATGCTGCTGGCGGGACAGACGCTGCCAAACCTGGACTCGCCCTCGTTTGGAGCCGTCGTCTCCAAGCTAAGACCTTCGACGGCAAGTGTTCCGTCGCATGTCTGGCTGCAGAAGTTCGGCGGAGGAGCCGCGCCGCCCGAACCCGCTTATTTAACTGGTGGGTTCCTGGGGATGGCTCACAGTCCGCTCGTGCTGGGGCTGACTCATGACGATCACCCTGCCAATCCCCAGTTTCAGGTGAAAGCGTTCGATACGGTTGAAGGGGTCTCGATCGATCGGCTGAACTCTCGCCGGCAGTTGCTGGAACGCGTCGAGTCGCCTGCGACTGGCGTCAACGACTCGCACCTGAAGTTCCGTGAACGAGCGTTTGATCTGCTGGCCGGTTCCCACGCTCGCAAGGCATTTGATATCGAGCAAGAAGCTCCGAAGGTCCGCGATCGGTATGGCAGGCATCCCCTGGGGCAGAACCTGCTGCTGGCTCGGCGGCTGGTCGAAGCGGGTGTGCGACTGGTCAATGTTGTCGCCTGGATGGGCCTGGCCGAGGGAGAGAAATTCGTCAGCGTTGAGACGTGGGACATGCACGGGAACGCGGGCATCGACATCTTCGCCAACGGTTGGAACGGCCTAGGCTGGGCGTTGCCGAAATGCGATGAAGCGGTTTCGGCATTACTCGAAGATCTTTCGGTGCGAGGGCTGTTGGATGACACGCTGGTCGTGTTGGTCGGAGAATTCGGCCGCACGCCGCGCATCAGCCGTGGGGGTTCCGCTGTCGGTCGTGATCACTGGCCGAATTGTTATTCGGCGATGGTGGCGGGGGCGGGAGTTCGCGGCGGCACCGTCTACGGATCAAGTGATCAGCAAGCGGCTTATGTGAAAGATCGCCCGGTTTCGCCGGAAGACTTCGCCGCGACGCTATTTCACGCGATGGACATCCCACCGGAAACGCGGATCAGTCCCGATGGGTTTTCGCGTCCGGCGAGTACGGGTCAGGTTGTGACGGATTTGTTTTAGGGCTGGGTTTCGTCTCGTCGTCAGTTATGTCCCGCGCGTGTGCCCGAACAATTCAATATGTCGCCGAGGAGAGAATCGATAGCCCAGCTGGTCGGCGGCTGGTTGTAGCCATTGCGTGCGCGCCGCCAACTCGGAAACGCTCACTCCTTGGGGCATCAACCAGACTCGATCGCCCGTGACGTTGGGAAATGCGCTCAGGTAGGCGGTCACTTCGTCCAGATCGGATGGCTGGTCGATGACGAATTTGAACTGATAGTTGTAGTTCTCGATCAACTGTCGCAGCGGTTCGGTTCGCTGGCGGATTCGATTGTGGCGTTCCTGCCAGCGACCTGCTTCGTGGGGGCTGGAGTTGGACATCTTCGGACTGATCGACATCAGGTTCGCGGCCACGGGACGAAAGATTGTGCCGGCAGTCTCGACCGTGATGAATCGCCCGGCGTCTGTGAGAGCTTGCGACAATGACACGATTTGTGGTTGAAGTAGCGGTTCTCCGCCCGTCAAGACAACGTGCTGGCAATCAATCTCGAGAAGTTCATCCAGCAGTGCGTGCCAATCCTGGTGAGATCCCTCGGGCTGCCACGAGGTGTATGGAGTGTCACAGAACCAGCATCGCAGGTTACAGCCCGTAGTGCGTACGAAAATGGAAGGCGTTCCACAGAACTCGCCTTCACCCTGGATTGATTGAAAGACCTCGGCAATTCGCACTTGGGCAGACCACTACTTCACATACGGAGCTGGATCGGTCAAACCAGCATCCGCGAATCCCTTCAGCCGCAATTGGCAGGAATCGCAGTGACCGCAGCTTTTCCCATCTGTGTCCGGATCATAGCAACTGTGGGTCAGACCGTAATCAACGCCCAGTGCGATTCCGCGTTGAATAATTTCGGCCTTGCTGAGGGCGATGAGCGGAGCATGCACCTTCCAGGGGGCTCCTTCGACACCGGTTTTGGTCGCCAATCGAGCCAAGTTGCGAAACGCGGCGATATATTCTGGCCGACAATCGGGGTAGCCGCTGTAGTCGACGGCATTGACGCCAATGAAGATATCTTCCGCTCCCAGCACTTCAGCCCAGCCAAGTGCCATGGACAAGAAGATCGTATTGCGAGCCGGGACGTAGGTGA